>JANQRO010000513.1 GCA_028284525.1 Myxococcota bacterium
TCCAGGCGAAGCTGCTCCGCGTCCTCCAGGAGGGCGAGCTGCGACCGCTCGGCGGCACCGAGACCCGCCGTGTCGACACAAGGGTCTTTGCCGCCACCCATCGCGACCTCGGCCGGGAGATCGACGCGGGGCGCTTTCGAAGCGACCTCTACTACCGACTGGCGGTCGTGCGGTTGCGGCTCCCACCCCTGCGTCGGCGTGCCGACGACCTTCTGCCGCTGGCGCGGGCGCTTCTGCAGCGACACGGCGAGCGCGAGGCCAAGCCGGGCTGTCGGCTCAGCCCGGAGGCCTGCGACCTCCTGCGCGCCTACGCGTGGCCGGGCAACATCCGCGAGCTCGAGAACGAGCTGCAGCGGGCGCTCACCTGGGTCGAGGCCGGCGGCGAGCTTCGACCCGAGCACTTCTCCGAGCGTCTGCGCGAAGAGCTCGACGCCACCGAGAACGACTCCGACGGAGAGCCGCTGCGCGAACGCGTAGAGCGCTACGAGGCCTGGGTGATCCGCCGCGAGCTCGCCCGTCTCGGCGGTCGCAAAGCCGCCACCGCCCGGGAGCTCGGCCTCACCCGGGAAGGCCTCTACAAGAAGATGAAGCGGTTGAACATCGGATGAGGGGCCGCCCGCCCCGGGTCAGCGAGCTTCTCCGAACATGATGCGGTGCCCGTCCACGGTGCGAATCGCGAACTCCCGCTGTCCCCAGTCCTCGTCGCGGAGGGGCTTGATGATCTCCGCTTCCTTGGCCTGGACCTGGCGGTAGAACTCGTCGATGCCCTCGACGTCCATGTAGGCGAAGTAGGAGTGGTTGTTGAGCTCCGATGCGGGAATGTCGTCTGGGCATTCGCCGAGCATCAAATAGCACGCGCCGCGCTCGAGGAAACACCAGCCCGGCGGTCGCGCATCGATCTCGAAACCCAGGACCTCAGTGTAGAAGCGAGTCGACGCGTCGAGATCGAGCACCGCCAGCACGAAACGGCTTCCGACGAACTCCGTCACGGGAGGTCCTCCGAGAAGGTGGCCGCAGCGATCAGTCCTTCGCGGGATCGAAGCCCGGATCCATGAGCTTCAGCACCACGGGCAGGAGCCTGCGAATCCCGATGTTCTTGAGCGGCTGGAGCCCCTTGTCGCCCTGCCGCGCGATCGGGACGCGGGCCACCTTCTGCTCCATCATCAGCGCGAGGATCTCGAGCGCGCTGGCGCCCTCCGGTAGCCAGAAGACCTCTTTCGAGGCGTAGTTCCGGATCGGGTCCTGCCAGCCGTTCTGGCCGTGCACGATCATCCGACGCGCGAACTCGAGCGTGAGGTCCTGCTCCGAGAGCATACCGACCAGCGAGCCGCCGCGCGTGACGGTGACCGAGCCGACGGGAGCCCGGCGGGTGAGCATCCGGTCGAGCACGCTCTTGACCGTGTCTGCTTCGTCCGCGCCCACCATCGGGTTGGTCTCGATCTCGTTCTGGCCGACGGCCGCGAGCGCGTCCCGATCGGAATCGCTCAGCGCGTCGTGGACGATCTTCATCCAGATCTCGAGCCGCGCGAGACCGACCGGGATCCCCGTGTCGTCGTAGGGAGGGTCGGCCCGCTGGATGAACGGAACGTGCCGAAAGCCGCGCGTGTACATCAGCTTGCCGACCTCGACGAAGCGGTCCTCCAGCGTGAGCGTGACGGGATGGGTGCGCATGTAGTCGTGCACCTGTGCGTCCGCGTCGCCGGGGATCGGGTGCTCCGCGAGCTTCCGCAGCACGTCCCGAGCGGTGTAGACGCCCTGGAGCTTGCCCGTGGCCGGGTGCGTCACCAACACGCAGGCGACCCGGTCTCGCTCGAAACGGTCGAACACGGTCCGGTACGGTTGGTTCGACCGAATCGGCGAGAGGAACGCCGGCTCGAAGACCTCGCGCACGCTCGCGTCGCCGATGGTCTGCAGACTCATCGCGCTGCTCCTCTCCTCTCAGGGCCGAGCGCGACGCGTCGCGCAGTAGACCATCTTTTCTCGCTCCATGATGTCGATGTCGTCGAGCGAGTAGCCCGCTTCGAGCAACAGCTCCTCCGTGTGCTCGCCGTGGGCCATCGCCGGCGCCGGATCGAACTCGGCCCCGTCGTAGTTCGCGACGAGCATCTCCTCGCCGTCGGAGGCCATGACGGGCGCGATCATGTTGCGGTCTCGGAGGTGTTTGTCGTCGGCGACCTCTTCGAGGTGAACGTGCTTCTGTGCGGGGATCTTGCCGATCAGCTCGATCACCTCGTCCGGCGTCATCTGCTTCGTGCGTTCCTCGATCGAGGCGCCGATCTCGTCGCGATGGTGGAACATCTCCCAGGAGTCCGTGCAATGCTGCGCCAGCGTGTCGGCACCGAGTACGTTGCCCAGAGCCTTCGAGGCGGCGGTCGTGACGGCGCCGATCACCACGTACTGCGGCACCGTCTCGGTCAGGCCGTCCTCGCCCGGCCGCTCCAGCGGCTTGCACTCGAAGTTGCCAAAGCTCGGTACGAACCAGTGTCGGTCGTAGGGCTGACGGTCGAAGGGTCCGCCGCCCATCATCTCCTTGAAACGCCGGGTCCAGGCGGTGGTCCCCATGTAGCCCTGTCCCTCGACGGCGATGCCCAGGAGGGTGACGTCGTACTTGAGACCGATGCCCGTCTTCTCGGCGATGCGGATGCCTGTGGAGACGTAGAGCGCTGCCCGGCACGCCGCCCAGTGGTCGATCACCGAGGGGCCACCCAGGTTCGGCTGCCCGTCCTGTGCCCGCTGGTAGGTGTATCCCGCTCGGGCGATGGCCGTGTGGTGGAGTCCGAGGCGGCTGGTGCCATCGTAGCTGCAGTTCACCGCGACGGTGCGCGCATCGATGCTCTGGAGATGCTCGTAGGAGAGGCCAAAGCGGTCCTGCAGCGACTCGGCGAGGTTGGTGACGCGGGCGTCGAAGCGCTTCTTGCGCGCCAGCCGGCGGATCACCGAGATCGCGGTGTCGCTCTCGAAGTCGAGCGCGAGCGTCCGCCAGCTGACCTTCGAGCCGGGGACGTCCGCGCCGTAGCCCGTCGCCTCGTTGATCAGACTCGCGCGGCGCGGCTGCCCGTGCTCCCCTTCGAAGGGGAGGATCAAACGCGAGCCGTCGACCTGTCGGACGTTCTCGATCTCGATTCCGCTGTGGAGCGTGCGCTCGAGGTTCACCTTGACGCGCCCCTTGAAGACGTGGGTTCCCACCAGCAGCACGGTGCCCGCCGAGTAGTTCTGGATCGCCTCGAGTGCCATCGCTTGCCGAATGTTCATCGATGCTCCCTCCGAGACCCGTTCCGTCGCCCGCGACGACGCATGACCTCTCAGCCCCCGATCCGCGCCTCGAGGTCGAACACGTGCCCATCGGCGCCCTCGATCGCGGGCCGTTGGAGCCGGGCGACGACCACCTCCGAATCCAGCTTCCAGAGCGAGACCTCGAGGTCGTCCTCCTGGTAGAAGGGGCGTAGAAAGGCCGGCACGCGCAGACCGCGCAGGTGCGCGACGTCGTCGCCCGCGTACTCGCGCAGGATGTCGTGGGTCACGATGCTGATGGCGCACGGGCCGTGCGCCCGCGGATCCGACTCGTCGATGTGCCGGAGGTTCGGATCCTCCGAGGCGCAGGCCCAGCGGAAGACCAGTCGCTTGCCGCCGAGCCGGTGTCGGATCACCGAGTCGGGAGCGCGATCGGGGATCTCGACCGGGTCCTTTGGCGGCCGCCCGACCCCGTCCGGCGCCATGCCGGCCACGCGACACATGATCTGCACGTCCTGGTAGTGCGTCGAGCCGTCGGCGCTCCACAGCTCGCCCACGTGACGAACGAAGGCGCTGCCCTTCACACCGTAGACGCCGTCGAGGCGGTGCCGGATCTCGCCGAACCCGGTACCGGGCATGGGCTCGCGAAAGAGGATCTCGGTGCCCATGTAGAGGCCGCGACCACGGCCATCGCCTCCCGCAACACCGTGCTGCCACGTGTCGTAGCCGCCCGGACCACACATCGTCGTCATCACGGGCTCCGTGTTGCGGGCGTACTGCAGCACGAGATTGTGTCCCGTGAGCGGGTGCGCGAGCGTGCCCGTCCCCTGCTTCAGCCAGCGCTCGCGCGCGGCTTCCTGCACGGGGGGCGGACCCACGCCATCCACGTCACTGGCTTCGGCGAGGAGCGGCCGGAGGTTCCACGACCATGCAATGGGGACGCCGGGAAACTGCTTGTTCGCATCGTTCGGATCGACGGTGAACTCGTCACGCATGGAGATCATCTTCGCATGCGCCAGCCCGCCGTCCACTGCCCTGTCCAGGGTGGTCTACCCGAGGCATGCCCCTTGGGCGGGCCGCGCGCGATACACCACCGAAGCGCCCCGCTTCGACGCCCCCGTGCCGGGCACGTCGGACGTGGGGTCGAGCGTGCTCTCTCGCGCGCCCGGACACGCCGGACGGCACCGAGGACCCGTCCACGGGCGGTGCCGGAGTGGTGGGCTCTCGGGCAGAAAACGGCACACGGGGAGGCAGTGCTGTCCCGCCTCGGCGCGGACGAAGCCGTAGACCCAGGCAGTGGCCGACGATCGGCTCTCTCGGCCCCGCGCCGATCCTCAGGCGCCACCGAGCACGAGATGGCCGGCGACGAGCGCCCCGCCCATCACCAGCTCGACGACCAGCGCTGGGGCGACGGCTTTGTCGAACCCGTCCGTCGCGACGCCGACGAGGCGGCCGACCACCACCACGCCCATGAGGATCGCCACCGCGAGGAACCAGAGCGTCTCGCCGGTGGCCAGTCCGAGCACGAGCATCGCGACACAGGAGAGGAACAGCCCGCCCAACACGCCGCGGATCGTGTTGAGGCCCGCCACGCCCTCGGGCGCGATCGACTGGGCCTCGGCCATGCGCTTGGGCGCGAGCATCGAGCGGAGGCCGAGCGCGCTCAGGGGAAGACACAAGACACCGATCAGGATTCGCATTGTCAGTTCCATGACGGACTCCCCGGGATCGTCGAACCCAGCGGTCAGGCGGCGGATTGTCCGATCTCCGCTCCCCGGTCGGCGGGGCTCGCGGCAATCGGTGCCGTCGGGAGGAGATGCGGCGCCGTCAACGGGCGCAGGATTCGGGCGAACATCCATCCCGCCACACGACGTGGCATCACCCGCCCGCTCCAACGATTCATCGCTCCGGCCACGTGGCTGGGCTTGCGTCTGGCGAGCGCGCGCAACCCCTCGCGCACCACGGCGCGCGCACTCATGGCGGGCATCGGGAGCTCGGCCAACGCCACGTCGGACTGGTCGCGGAGCCCCCGCGTGTCGGTGGGGCCCGGCAGGAGGACGGTGACGTCGATCCCGAGGTCGCCGAGCTCCCGGTGCAGCGACTCTCCAAGGTTGTACAAGAAAGCCTTCGAGCCCGAGTAGTTGGCTCCGAGCGCGACCGGTTGCAGACACGCGGTCGACGACACGAACAGAATGCCGCCGCGTCGTTCGCGCACCCGGAGCCGGCTCGCAATCGCGTGCGCCAGCTCCATGTGGCTCACCGCGTTGAGCTGGAGATCGGCGCGCAGATCGGTCTGGCGGTTCTGCAAGAAGCCGCCCATATGGGCCGCCCCCGCGTTGGAGATCAGCAGCCCGACGTCGAGGTCGTCTACGGCTTCCGCAACCGCGCGGGCAGCGCCGGGTGAGGCCAGGTCGGCCGGGACCACACGCGTCTCGATGTCGAACGCGTCGCGAAGCTCGCGAGCCAGCTCCGCCAGTCGCTCCGCGCTGCGCGAGACCAGCGCCAGGTGGTAGCCGCGCTCGGCGAGCTCCCGCGCAAAGCCCTCTCCGATTCCCTGGGACGCGCCGGTGACGATGGCCCAGGGGCCGTACCGTTCCTTGTGATCGATCATGGTGAGTCCTCCTTCGACAAGTATCCGGTACGATTTTGACTTTGAATACATCATAATTCGGACATATATGGTTCAAGGTCGGACCGATAAATGACGTGGAGCGAACCCGATGCCTGTGAGAGAGATGGACGTCCCCTGGTCCGATCTCAAGCTGATCCTGGCGATCCGGCGCGAGGGAAGCGTGCGCGCCGCGGCCAAGACGTTGCGCGTCAGCCACCCGACGGTGTCGCGGCGCATCGCCGACCTCCAGGACGGGCTCGGCGTCCACCTCTTCGAGCGGGACGGGCGGCGTCTGCGACTCACCGAGGCCGGCGAGGACCTCGCGCAGACGGCCGAACGCATCGAGTCCGAGGTGGACGGGCTCAGTCGACGGATCGCCGGACAGGACCATCGCCTCGAGGGCCTCGTCCGGGTCGCGCTCTCTCCCGAGATGCTGGCTGCCCTTGCCCCGGCGCTCCCCCATTTTGCGGGGCTCCACCCCGGCATCGAGCTCGAGCTGGTGACCGGCCTGGGCTTCGCGAGCCTCGCTCGGCGCGAGGCCGACATCGCCCTGCGTCTGACGAACGCGCCCCACGAGACGCTCGTGGGCCGCAAGCTCAGCCTCTTCGAGCAAACCGTCTCGGTGCACCGGGCGCTCGCGGAGCGCCTCCGAAGCGGTGGGAACGACGATCCCTTCGCGTGGCCCTGGATCGATTGGGACGATCGCCATCGCCATCACGCCTCCGCACACTGGGTGCGGGAGCGCGTCGCGGGCGAACGGGTCGTCGCGCGCAGCGACAGCTCGCTGGCGATGTACCAGCTAGTGCGTGCGGGCGTCGGCGTGGGCTTCGTGCCGACGATGCTGTTGGCCTCGGACCCCGACGTGATCCGCGTCGAGCCGCGCGATGCGTTCCCGGTCTTCCATCGCGGCATCTGGGTGCTGACCCATCCCGACCTGCGGAACGCGGGGCGAATCCGCGCGACGGTCGATTGGCTCGGGACCGTGCTCCAGGTCCCGGGCGTCGGGGTGTGGCTCGGTGGTCTCGGGCACGCCGAGCGCGAGCCGACCTCCCCGGTCGCCTAGGGCGCGACGAGCTTCTTGCCGTAGGCGGCGGTCTCGACGAGGGCCGTATCGAGGTACTCGTCCACGGCGAAGATCTTGCCGTCGCGCACCTCGAACACGAACACATAGTCGTTGTCGTAGGGAAGCCCGAAGACGGTCTTGGCCTCGCCTCGGGCGAGGGCCACGACCTGGTCGCCTTCGCCGATCAGCCGGTTCACGGTGAGAACGATCTCGCCGTCGATCTGCTTGCGCCACGGTGTGAAGAAGTCGGCAACGAGGGATTCCATCCCGACGTAGGTCCCGGACACGGGCGTCGTGCCGCGGAGGGTGTAGGACACCGATTCGTCGAAGAGCGCGAAGGCCCCCTGGGCATCGCCGGCGGCGACGAGGTCGAACCACTGCTGGACGATCGCCTTGTTGGTCTCGGACATGTCCACTCCTTCGAAGGGGATTCCGTGAGGCGCGAGGGTAGCGCGCGACCGCAGGGCGACGTCGCCCACCGTATACTCGGGCCTCCGGGGGATCCAACGATGAAGCCCGCTCCGTTTCTGTACTACCGGCCCGACAGCGTCGAGGAGGCCCTCGCCGCCCTCGCCCAGCAGGGCGACGACGCCAAGCTTCTCGCCGGGGGCCAGAGCCTGGTGCCGATGATGAACTTTCGCCTCGCCCAGCCGGCCGCGCTGGTCGATCTGGCGGGCGTCGGAGAGCTCGTGGGGATTCGCCGAAACGGCGCCCTCGAGATCGGCGCGATGACCCGACAGAGCGCGGTGATGGACGCGGCTGTCGTCGCGGAGACGGCCCCGCTCCTGGTCGAGGCCCTGACCTGGGTCGGCCACACGGCCAACCGGAACCGGGGCACCTTTGGCGGGAGCGTCGCCCACGCCGACCCGGCCGCGGAGCTCCCCGCCGCCCTCCTGGCCCTCGAGGCCGAGATGCTCGTCGCGGGGCCCGCCGGCGCCCGGGTGGTGCCCGCCGACGATTTCTTCCTGTTCTACCTGACGACCGCCCTCGAGCCGGACGAGCTGCTCCGGGCCGTCCGCGTCCCCGCCGCCCCGGACCCGAAGCGGCGGGTGGTCGCGTTCACCGAGGTGGCGCGACGCCGGGGCGACTTCGCCCTCGCCGGGGTGGCGCTCGTTGCCGACCTCGACGCCGCCGGCGCGGTGGCGCGCGCGGCGATCGCCCTGCTCGGGGTGGACGGGCGTCCGGTCCGGATGGCGGACGCCGAGGCACTCCTCGCCGGCGGCTCCCTCGCCGACGCCGCGCTGCGGGGCGCCGTGGCGGCGCGGACCCGCGACGCCCTCGACCCCGCGTCGGACCACCACGGATCCGCGGAGTATCGCAAGGACGTCGCGGCGGCCCTGGTGGAGCGCGCGCTGCGGCAGGCGGCGCTGCGGGCCGGACAGGCCCCTGCCGGGGAGGACGGGCGGTGAGTGTGAAGGCGATCGAGGGACCGACGGCGGTCACCTTGCGGGTCAACGGCGAGACCCGGACCGCCCTCGCGGAGCCGCGCACGCTGCTCTCCGACTTCCTGCGCCACGAGCTCGGCCTGACCGGCACCCACGTGGGCTGCGAACAGGGGGTGTGCGGTGCCTGCACCGTGCGTCTCGACGGATCGGTGGCGCGCTCCTGTCTGCTCTTCGCGGTCTCGGTGGACGGCGCGGAGATCGAAACGGTGGAGGGCATGGCGAGCCCCGACGGCCTCCATCCGATCCAGGAGGCGTTCCGGCGCGAGCACGGTCTGCAGTGCGGCTTCTGCACACCGGGCCTGTTGCTCACCGTGGAGGATCTGCTCGCGCGCAACGCCGACCCGAGCGACGCCGAGATCCGGGACTTTCTGTCGGGCAACGTGTGTCGGTGCACCGGCTACCAGGGCATCGTGGCGGCGGTGAAACGCGCCGCCCGCACACTGCGCGGGGAGACGAGCGACGATGAGTGAAGCCCCCCCGACGGCCATCCCGAAGTACGTCGGCGCCCGGGTCCAGCGGGTGGAGGATCCGCGTCTGTTGCGCGGCCGCGGCCGCTACCTCGACGACATCCAGCTCCCCGGGGTGCTCCACGCCGCCTTCGTGCGCAGTCCCTTTGGCCACGCGGCGATCCGCGGAATCGACACCGCCGCCGCCCGCGCGCTGCCGGGCG
>JANQRO010000524.1 GCA_028284525.1 Myxococcota bacterium
GAGCTACGGCCGCGACCAGGAGCGCGAGGCCGATGCGGTCGGGCAGCGGATCGCCGCCGAGAGCGGCTGGGACCCCGTCGGGATGCCGTCCTTTCTCGATCAGCTCCGACGCGAAACGGTGCTGCGCACCGGCGCCGAGCGGCTTCCGTCCTTCCTCGACTCCCACCCCGCGACCGCCGAGCGGGTGCGCACCACCGAGCAGCGCGCTCGCGAGCTCGCCGTGGCGCCGGCGGCGGCGATCGCGCCGACCCGCGCCGCCTTCTACGAGCGTCTGCGCGGGCTCCTGATCGGACCCAATCCACGAGAGGGCGTCTTCCGCGACTCGCTCTTTCTGCACGCCCCCCTCGACCTCGCCCTGCGTTTTCCCGAGGGCTGGCGCACCCAGAACCAGAAGCGTTCGGTGGCCGCGCAGTCGCCCGAGCGCGACGCCGTCCTCATCCTGGAGGCGCAGGGTGCGAGCGGCGACCCGGCGGCCGCAGCCGCCGAGTTCGCCCAGGCGGCACAGCTCGCGTTGAGCGACGGGGCGCCGGTGCCGGGGAGCCGCTACCCGAGCTACCGGGCGCGGGGACGCGCGCGCACGACGAGCGGCGAGCTCGCGCTCCAGATCACCTGGATCTCGCACCCCGCGCTGATGCTGCGGATCACCGGCGCGGTGTCGCCGGGGCGCTGGTCGGCGGCGCTGCCCCACTTCGAGCGCACGGCCGCCTCGGTGCGCACCCTGCGCGCCGCCGAGCGGGAGACCATCCGCGCGCGGCGGCTCTCGGTGGTCACCGCGCGGGCCGGCGAGAGTCTGGAGCGTCTCTCGCGGCGCACCGGCAACCGGTGGAGCCCGGAAGAGACGGCCGTGGCCAACGACCTCGAGGTGGCCGCGCCCCTCGAAGCGGGTCAGCCGATCAAGGTGGTCGTGGACGCCGAGGTCGTCGAGTAGCGAGCGGCCTAGAGCGCCTCGTCGCCCTGCTCGCCGGTGCGGATGCGCACGGCCTCTTCCATCGCAGACACGAAGATCTTGCCGTCCCCGATCTTGCCGGTGTTGGCCGCCGAGCGGATCGCCTCGATCGCCTGGGGCGCCAACGCGTCGGCGATCACCACCTCGATCTTCACCTTGGGGAGGAAGTCGACGACGTACTCGGCGCCGCGATACACCTCGGTGTGCCCCTTCTGGCGGCCGAACCCCTTCACCTCGCTGGCCGTCAGGCCCGCCACTCCGATCGCGCTCAACGCCTCCTTCACGTCGTCCAGTCGGAAGGGCTTGATGATGGCTTCGATCTTCTTCATGAATCGACCCTTTAGAGGCGGTAGCCGGTTTCGTCGTGGAGCGCGAGGTCGAGACCCTGCGACTCCTCGGTGGCGTCGACACGCAGCGGAACGATAGCGCCCGTCACCTTCAAGAGAACGTAGGTCAGGCCCGCCGTGTAGATCACCGCCGCGACGGCGGCGAAGAGCTGCACACCCACCTGGGCGCCGATCGCGATGTCGCCCTCACCGCCGCCGAATCGACCAGCCGCGAACACCCCGACCAACACGGTGCCGAGGAAGCCGCCGACGCCGTGGACGCCAAAGACGTCGAGGGAGTCGTCGTAACCCAGCCGACGTTTGACGCTGGTCGAGGCGAGGAAACAGAGCCCGCCCGAGAGCAGCCCGATGGCGAAGGCGCCGATCGGGCCGACGAAGCCGGAGGCCGGCGTGATCGCGGCGAGCCCCGCGATCGCCCCGGTGGCGAGCCCCAAGGCACTCGGCTTGCCGTGACGGACCCACTCGAAGCCGATCCAGGTGAGCGCCGCCACCGACGCGGAGAGGTGGGTCACCGTGATCGCCATCGCGGCCTGTCCGTTGGCCGCGAGGGCACTGCCCCCGTTGAACCCGAACCAGCCCACCCAGAGCATGCCGGTGCCGGTGACGGTCATCGTGAGGTTGTGGGGAAAGATCGGCGTGTGCGGGTAGTCGCTGCGCTTGCCGATCACGACACACGCCACCAGCGCGGCCACCCCGGCGGTGATGTGAACGACGATGCCGCCGGCGAAATCGTAGACCCCCATGTCGGCGAAGAAGCCCCCGTCCCCGCCCCAGGTCATGTGACAGATCGGGGCGTAGACGAAGAGGAGCCAGAGCGTCGAGAAGAGCAGCATCGCCGAGAAGCGCATGCGCTCGGCGAAGGCGCCGACGATGAGCGCCGGGGTGATCACCGCGAAGGTCATCTGGAAGGCGAAGAAGAGCACCTCCGGGATCGAGCCCGACATCGTCTCGCTGGTGACGCCGGAGAGGAAGAGACGCCCGAAGCCCCCGACGAAGGCCGCCCGGCCCACCCGACCGGCCTCCATCCCGGTGGCGTCGAAGGCGAGGCTGTACCCGAGCACCAGCCACACGATGCTCATCAACCCGGTGAGGGCCAGACATTGCGCCAACACCGAGAGGACGTTCTTGGTCCGCACCAGCCCGGCGTAGAAGAGCGAGAGGCCCGGGATGGTCATGAAGAGCACCAGGGCGGTTGAGGTCAGGATCCAGGCGGTGTCTCCCGCCGATAGCGCGTCCATAGTCCCTCCTCGTGCGGGCATCGCGGCCGGAACCGAAGGGCCGCGATTCTGCACGAGTGCGCCGGAAATGGCACGGCGATTCTGGCGGCCGCATCGGGGTCCGCGGATTCCGGCGCGGCGCTTCGATCGAGGCGGGGGCGGCGGCGCCGCGGGGCCTAGAGCGGGGTGGCCCCCCCGTAGGGCACACCGGAGAGGTAGGCCATGTCGCGCTTCCAGGTGCTGAGGTCGTCGAGACAGAACTGGTCGAGATGACTGTGGCCACAGGCGCGGGCCATCACCTTCATCAGCTCGACCGACGACACCAGGAAGCGCTCCAGACGTTTCGCGGCGATGGCCACGTCGAGGCGTGCCCGCAACTCCTCGCGCTGGGTGGCGATCCCCACCGGACAGTGGTTCGTGTGACAGGCGCGCATCCCGATACACCCGATCGCCTGGATGGCGGAGTTGGCGATGGCGATGCCGTCGGCGCCGAGGGCCATCGCCTTGGCGAAGTCCGAGGGCACCCGGAGGCCGCCGGTGACGATCAGGGTGACCTCGCCGCGGCGCAGTCGGTCGAGGTGACGCCGCGCCCGCGCGAGCGCGGGGATCGTCGGCACCGAGATGTTGTTGCGAAACAGGAGTGGGGCGGCGCCGGTACCTCCGCCGCGCCCGTCGAGGATGATGTAGTCGACGCCCACCCGGAGCGCGGCCTCGATGTCGCGCTCTACGTGCTGCGCCGAGAGCTTGAAGCCCACCGGCACCCCGCCGCTCGCCTCGCGCACCTGGGCGACGAAGCGGCTGTAGTCCTCGAGGTGGTTCCAGTCCGGGAACCGCGCGGGGGAGATCGCGGGGGTGCCGGGCTCGATCCCGCGCACTTCGGCGATCTTCTCGGTGACCTTGTGCCCGGGGAGGTGCCCACCCGTCCCGGTCTTCGCGCCCTGTCCCCCCTTGAAGTGAAAGGCCTGCACGTGTTCGAGGGCCTTCCAGCTGAAGCCGAAACGCGCCGAGGCGAGCTCGTAGAGATAGTGCCGGTTCTCGGCCCGCTCCTCGGGGAGCATCCCGCCCTCTCCGGAACAGATTCCGGTCCCCGCGAGCTCGGCGCCCCGGGCCAGGGCGACCTTCGCCTCGAGGGAGAGCGCGCCGAAGCTCATGTCGGAGACAAAGAGCGGCATGTCGAGGACGAGGGGCTTGCGCGCCGCGGGCCCGATCACCAGCTCCGCCCCTACGTCGACCTCGTCGAGCTGGGGGAGCGAGTGGAGCTGCGCCGTCATCAGCTGCAGATCTTCCCACTGCGGAAGCGCGTGTCGGGGGACCCCCATCGCGTCCATGCGGCCGTGGTGGCCGGCGCGCTCGAGACCGTGCACGGCGAGCTCGCGGATCCAGACGTTGTAGGGCTCGTCGGGGGTGCCGCGGGGGTCGGCGTAGGCTCCCTGGTAGCTCTCGCGGTCGAAGGGCTGGGGGTGCTCCATCTCCCACGCGGCGATCTCGTCGGCGTCGACCCACAACCCGCCGTCTTCCACCCAGGCGCGGAAGCGGTGGAGCCGCTCGGCGTCGTTGTAGGCGCTGACCCCGGTCTTGTAGCGGTAGTCCCAGGCGTGGACGCCGCAGATCAGATCTTCGCCCTGGATGTAGCCGTCGGAGAGGAGCGCGCCGCGGTGGAGACAGCGGCCGTAGAGCGCGGAGACCTCGCTGTCGGGGGTGGCGTCCCAGCGGATCAGCACCAGGTCGACCGAGGCCACCACCGCGTGGCGGGGCTCAAGCGGCGGAAGCTCGTCCCAGGTGGCCACCCGCGTCGGGTTCACGCGCGTCCGCCCCTCGTTTGGTGTCGGAAGTGCGCCGTGGCGGGAGCGAGGCCAAAGGCCGGATCGACCTCGATCCCGCGCTCCCGCAGCAGGGGCGAGATCAGGGCGAAGTGGTGGAGCG
>JANQRO010000528.1 GCA_028284525.1 Myxococcota bacterium
CCCACGGTGCGCTTCACCCGCGGATCGCGCCGCGCCGCCTCGGCGGGTCCGAACCTGTTGAGCGTCCTGTGGGAGCGGGCCCGTCCGCTGGTCGTCGCCGCGCTCGTCCTGCTCCTCGGGTGGGTGTGGATGCGGGCACGGCGCTTCGGGCCGGTGACCCCCGACCCGCCCCCGGTGCGACGCCGTCTGCTCGAACACATCGAGGCCACCGGGCGCCTGGCCTGGCGGCTCGACCGCGGCGTGTCGCTCCTCGGCGCGATGCGCGCGCGTCTCGAGCGGGAGTGCGCCCTGCGTCATCCCGGCTGGCGCGCGCTCCCCGAACGCGAGCGCGAGCAACAGCTCGCCGCCCTCGCCGGTCTTCCCGTCGCCGCGGTGGCGCGGGCGTTGCGCGATCCGGAGGTCGCCGACGCCGACGTCTTTCGCGAGCGAGTGATCCACCTCGAACGGATGAGGAAAGCGCTATGAGCGTGACACACGGACAGGGCCCCTCCGCGTGGGAGCGCGCCCAGCAGATCAAGAAGCAGATCGCCCGGGTGCTGATCGGCCAGGACGAGGTCGTGGACCAGGTGCTGATCTGTCTGATCGCCGGCGGACACACCCTCCTCGAAGGCGTCCCCGGCACCGGGAAGACGCTGCTGGTGCGCGCGCTGGCGCGCAGCTTCCAGGGCGAATCGGCGCGGATCCAGTTCACCCCGGACCTGATGCCGAGCGACGTCGTGGGTCACGTGCTCTACGACGCCCAGAGCGGACGCTTTCGCATCCGCAAGGGCCCCGTCTTCACCAACCTCCTGCTCGCCGACGAGATCAACCGCGCGCCGGCCAAGACCCAATCGGCGATGCTCGAGGTGATGCAGGAGCACCAGGTGACCCTGGAGGGACGCACGATGGAGACGCCGACGCCCTTCATGACCCTGGCCACCCAGAACCCGATCGAGCAGGAGGGGACCTACCCGCTCCCCGAGGCCCAGCTCGACCGCTTTCTGCTGAAGGTGCTGATCCCCTACCCGAGCGAGGAGGCGGAGTTCCGGCTGGTGAGCGAGGTGACCCGCGATCAGGTGGGCGACGCCCTCCACGTCGACCAGGTCGAGCCGGTCACCGACGCCGCCGGGGTCTCGGCGCTGCAGCGTCAAGCGGCGGTGCTCCGCGCCGACGAACGGGTGGTCGAGTACGCGGTGCGCACCGCGCGACGCACCCGCGAGTGGCCCGGTGTCGCGATGGGCGCCGGACCGGGCGGGGGGCTCGCGTTGCTCCGGGTCGCGCGCGCCGCCGCGCTCCTCGCCGGCCGCGACTTCGTGACCCCCGACGACGTGCGCGCGCTCGCCACCGCCGCGCTGCGCCACCGCATCCAGCTCACCCCCGACCTCGAGATCGAGGGCCAGAGCGCCGACGACGTGATCGAGGCGCTGTTGCGCGACGTGGACGCTCCGCGGACGTGAGACCGACGCGGCTGGCACTCCTGGGGCTGGGCGTGTGGACCGCCCTCGCGGCCGTGGCGTCGCTCTCCGACGCGATGACGCCCCTCTGGCTCGCCGCCGGGTTCGGTCTCGCCGCCACCCTCGGTGCCGACGCGTGGCGGCTGCTCCGCGCCGACGCGCTGGTGGCGACCCGCTCGCTCCCGAGCTCGCTCCCGGTCGGCGTCTTCACCCCGGTCGAGGTCGAGCTGCGCAACCCGGGCCGCCGCGACTGGACCTTCTCGCTCCACGACCACCACCCGCCCGAGGCCGAGGTCGGTGCGCTCCCCCAGGAGGCCAAGGTGCCGGCGGGGGGCTTCGTCCGCCTTCGCTACCGGTTCCGCCCGCTCACCCGGGGCGAGCACCGCTTTGGCCCCGCCGAGGTGCTCCGCGTGTCACCCTTCGGGCTCTGGGCGCGCTCGGAACCTCTCGAGGGCGCGGGCCAGGAGGTGCACGTCTACCCCGACTTTCGCGCGGCCATGCGTTACAGCCTGCTCGCCGCCGCGAACCGCATGGGACAGATCGGGATCCGCAAACGGCGCCGCCGGGGCGAGGGCATGGAGTTCCACCAGCTCCGCGACTACCGGGAAGGCGACTCGATCAAGCAGATCGACTGGAAGGCCACCGCCAAACACGGGCGCACGATCTCCCGGGAGTATCAGGACGAGCGCGACCAGCAGATCGTGTTCCTGCTCGACTGCGGTCGGCGCATGCACGCCCGCGACGGCGAGCTCTCCCACTTCGACCACGCGCTCAACGCGCTGCTCCTGCTCGCCAACGCCGCCCTGCGTCAGGGTGACTCGGTGGGGTTGATGAGCTTTGCGGGGGAGCGGCGCTGGCTCGCACCGCGCAAGGGCGTCGGGAACCTCAACACCCTGCTCAATTCGATCTACGACCTGGAGACCACCGCGCGACCCTCCGACGTCCTCGGCGCCGCCCGCGAAGTCGTACTGCGGCTGCGCAAACGGACGCTCGTCGTCCTCGTCTCGAACTTGCGCGACGACGACAGCGACGAGCTCGACCAGGCGCTGCGGCTGCTGCGCAAACGCCACCTCGTGCTGGTGGCGAGCCTCCGCGAGCGGGCCCTCGACGACGCCCTCGCGGCCCCGGTCCACGACACCGAGGACGCCCTGCGCAACGCCGCGAGCCACCAGTACCGCCTGGCCCGCGAAGCGAGCCACGAGCGTCTCCGCGGCCGCGGCGTCCTCTGGCTCGACAGCGAGCCCGAAGAGCTCCCCGCTCGTCTGGTGAACCGCTACCTCGACATCAAGGGGAGCGGGCG
>JANQRO010000551.1 GCA_028284525.1 Myxococcota bacterium
TCGTGGGCGAGGACGGCCGCGTCCTGAGCGTCGGCCTCCAGGAGCGACTGCGGATCGGCTCGCGGATCGCGCTCTCCCTCGACACCAAGTGGATCCAACGCTTTCGGGAAGACCGTTTCGAGTTCGGTCTCCGCGCGAGCTACTTCTTTTGACCGCGATGCGGCTTCCCACCCTCGCCGTCCTGCTCGGCCTCGCGCTCCCCGCGGCGGGTTGCTCGGGCCTGCTCTTCTATCCCGAACCCGGGCTGCGTCTCACCCCGGACCGGCTCGGTCTCGTCTACGAGGACCGTCACGTGGCGTCTGGCGACGAACGGCTCCACGGGTGGCTGCTCCCCGCGCGGGGGCCGTCGCGCGCGTCGGTGGTCTTCTTCCACGGCAACGCCGAGAACATCAGCACGCACATCGGCAGCGTCGCGTGGCTCCCCGGCGCCGGCTTCTCGGTGCTCCTGGTCGACTATCGGGGCTTCGGGTTGTCGACGGGTTCCCCCGACCTGGAGGGCCCGCACCGCGACGCGCGCGCCGTGCTCCGGGCCGCGCGGGGCGATCCCGCCCTCGACCCCGACCGGCTGATCGTGTTTGGCCAGAGCCTTGGCGGGGCGATCGCGCTGCCCGCGATCGCGTCCCTACGGGACGAGATCCCGGTGCGCGCGGCGATCCTCGACTCGGCGCCCAGCGACTACCGCGAGATCACCCGCGACGTGCTGGAGCGGCCGTGGCTCACCCGGTGGTTCCGCGTCCCCCTCTCGATGCTGGTGCCGGCGTCGCCCCGCCCCCTCGACGCCCTCGCCGAGCTTCCCGAGCTCCCGGTGCTGATGGTCCACGGCGTCTCGGACCCGATCGTCCCGCCGCGACACAGCGAGGCGCTGCACCGGGCCGCCGGCCCGCGGGCCGAGCTCTGGCTGGTCCCCGGCGCGGGACACATCGAGGTGTTCCACCGCCCCGTCTGGCGCGACCTCTTCGTCCGCTTCGTCGACGCCATCCTCGAGCCCGCGCCCGATGCGCGAGCGCAGGACCGGAGCGCGCGGGAGCCCGAGCCGTCGGGCTGAAGCCCAGCGGCCTCCGGCGGTGGGTGGGCGAACCCGTCGACGAGCGGGGATACTTGGGGGGACCGCGTCGGCGAGGCGCGACCTGCGAGGACGAGACGATGCAGACCGTCGGCAACGACCAGGTAATCCGAAGCTTCGACGCCAGCCACCCGCCCGCGGCCCGCGTCGAACCGGGCGAAGTGTTCGTCATGGAGACGAACGACCGGTTCCAGGACTGGAAAGAGGGCGGCGAGTGGCCCCTCGACCAGCTCTCGCTCATGACGGGCCCGGTGTACGTGGAGGGCGCGACCCCCGGCCAGACGCTGGCGGTGGAGGTGCTCGACATCCAATCCCGGCTGGGATTCGGCTACGTGCTGGCGATCCCCGGTTTCGGCTTGCTCGAGGACCGCGTCGAGTTCCGCAAGCGCATCGTCCCGATCGAGGGCCAACGCATCCGCTACAGCGACACCCTGAGCCTGCCGGTCGAGCCCAACGTCAGCCGAATCGGCGTCGCTCCGGCCGAGGGCGCGCAGCCGAGCAACGCCTGCGGCGCCTTTGGCGGCCAGCTGAGCAACGGCGACCTGGGCCCCGGGGCCACCCTGCTCCTGCCGATCTTCGTCGAGGGGGGCCTGCTCAGCATCGAGGACGTGCACGCCCGGATGGGCGACGGCGAAGCCACGGCCTCGGCGGTGGAGATCGCCGCGCGGGTGACCTTGCGCTGCCAGGTGACCGCGTCATTGGGCCTCCGCCAGCCTGTGGTCCTCACCCGGGAGGAGGTGCAGACCCTCGGGAACGGGGTGAACGCCGAGGCCGCGGCGCGGCAGGCGCTCGACGCCATGGCGCAGCTCCTCGTCGACCGCACCGACGCCGACCCGACCGAGGCCGCGATGCTCGCCAGCGTGGCGGCAGACCTGCGGATCTCCGAGATGGCGGGCTCCCCCTGCCACCTCCGCGCGGCGATGAAGCGGGAGATCCTCGGGCTCTAGCCCGAGCGCTCGTTACCTCGCCCGTCGCAACGAGGCCCTAGCGCGCGGCGGCGGCCGCGGGTGGCTCCTCGAACCAGTGGCGGGTGCGGTTGCACACCCGACACACCGAGAGCATGACGGGCACCTCGACCAGCACCCCGACGACCGTCGCCAGGGCGGCCCCGGAGCTCGGTCCGTAGAGCGCGATGGCAGTGGCGACGGCCAGCTCGAAGAAGTTGCTCGCGCCGATCAGGGCACCGGGCGCCGCCACGTTGTGCGGGACCCGCAGCCGCTGCATCAGCAGGTAGACCAGCCCGGAGTTGAAGTAGACCTGGATCAGGATCGGCACGGCGATCAGCGCGACGTGGACGAAGCGCGCGGTGAGGTTCTCGGCCTGGAAGGCGAAGATCAGCACGAGCGTCGCGAGGAGCGCCAGGGTGGTGACCGGCTGAAAGCGCGGCAGGAAGCGCTCTTCGAACCAGGTCGCGCCGAAGCGGCGCAGGAGGAGCACCCGACTCGCACTCCCCGCCGCCAAGGGGACGACGATGAAGACGAGCACCGAGATCAGGAGCACGTCGAAGGGGACCGTGAGGTCGCTCGCCCCGGTGACGAGGAAGGTCACGATCGGCGCGAAGAGGAGGAGCATGATGAGGTCGTTCAGCGAGACCTGGACCAGGGTATAGGCGGGGTCGCCGTCGGTGAGGTAGGACCACACGAAGACCATCGCCGTGCACGGCGCGGCGGCGAGGATGATCACCCCCGCGAGGTACTGGTCCGCGAGGGAGTCGCCGATCCACGGATGGAAGAGCTGTTTGAAGAAGAGCCAACCGAGCAGCGCCATCGAGAAGGGCTTCACCAGCCAGTTGACACCCAGGGTGATCAGGATGCCGCGCGGCCGCCGCCGCACCCCCAGCACGCTGGCCAGGTCGATCCGCATCATCATCGGGTAGATCATCAACCAGATCAGCACCGCGATCGGGATGCTGATCTGGCTGTCCTCGCCGAACTCGAGCCCCCGCAGCGTCTCGGTGAGCTCGGGAAACCCGCGCCCCAAGAGCACCCCGACGCCCATACAGAGCGCCACCCAGAGCGAGAGCCAGCGCTCGAAGACACTCATCGCGTGGGCCCTCGCCTCTCCATCGCCACCTTCGCCACGCTCCTCCCGGCGCATTAACGCGCTCCCGTCGGGGGGGACGCAACCCGGGCGCTCGCCCGACGACTCCCCGATGCGCGGAACCCGGGTGGAGGCGGGTCTCCGCTGCTCCTATTGGTAGATCTGAGCGCCCATATTGATCGGGCTGTCGGGGCGGAGCGCGAAGTCGTAGCGCCCGGAGAAGCGCTCGATCGGGAGGTACGGGGTCGGGTCGATGCCACTCTCGAACGCAGGGCCCCCCTTCCGGATGCGGATCTCGTCGAGCGGTGCGTCGGGGTCGACGAGCACCTTGCGCAGACCGTCGTTGAGCTGGACCTGGCCAGGCGGGTCCTTGTAGCGACCCGCGCAGTAGCGTCCCGCTTGGATTCCGCGGTAGATCCAACTCCGGCTCCAGTCCCAGAGCACGTTGGGCCCCGCGATGTCCCAGACCACCGGCCAGCTTCCGTCGGCTTTCCAGCAGGGGTCGATGGTCGTCGCGATGTTGTTCGCGACGATGTGCTGCGCCCGGTAGGGCGGCTCGTTCTCCGGCGGATAGGAGAGATAGATTGCAGCCCCTCGCCCGAGACACGTGTTGTTGAGCGCCACGATCCGACCCGGCTGTCCTTTGCGCCACGACCATTGCCGTAGACACCCCTGACCGCCTTCGGGCACGTGGTGGACATTGCGCCAGAACGTGATCTGTCCGATCTGCGCCTGGATCGTCACCGGTCGAATCAGACCGGAGATCCGGTTCTCCGCGAAGAGCAGCTCGGAGGCGTAGAGGTAGATCGCGACGCCGTTTCCGTGGACCTCGTGCCCTCCGTGGATCGTGTTGCGCGCGATCAGGGTGCCGACGGTCCGCCACGGACTGATCGCCCCCGACCCGCAATTGCGAAACACGCTGTCGACGACGCTCGCGTCGACCGTCGGTCGCCACTTCGAGTCTCCGGGGTCGTTGCCCGTGCCGGCGAAGCTCAGACAGTGGATCTTTTCGCGGAAGCCGTACATCTCGATCGAATCGACCACCAGGCCGTCGGCGTTGGGCACATTGATGCCGGCGACGCGCGACCAGCGACCCGACACGCGTCGGATCCGCACCCCCCGGTTGGGAGCCCGGCCCTGATGAAAGCGGATGAGCCCGCGGTCGCCGCGCCCGGGAACGCCTTCGGGGATCTGTGTCCCTCGGGCGTTTCGATAGAGCGTCCCTTCCACGGTCAGGTCTTCGATGACGATCCCCGAGCCGTCGATGCCGCTCGCCGAGATCACATGCGGACGGACCCCGACTTGCACGCGTCCGTTCTCGAGGTTCTCGGGCGAGAAGGGGATGACGTACACCCAGCGCGTTCCGTCGGGCTGCACGGGACCCACGACGAACTCCCCGCTGGCATCGAGGTAGGCGAGATGGTTCGCGATCCCAAAGGCCCCGATACCGCGGAGCGGTCTTCCCGCGACGTCCAGTTCTCCCGGACGCGCGGCCTCGATCTTCCGCAGGTACATCACGTTCGGCGCCGCATGGATCTGGAGCAACGCTTCGCGGTAGTCGAGATCTGGAAGCCGGCGATCGGCCAGGGTGCGGCCCTCTTTGCGGTCGCTGCGAAACCGAAACGTCTTCGGGTCCTGACCCTGACCCTGGTTGACGTCCTGGGCGAGCCAGTAGTGACGCCCTTCCCGGTCGCCGCGGATCTCCAACAGTCCCACCGTGAGCGGCGCCCAGTACCACGCGTCCCGAACCCGTTTTCGCTGCACCCGTGTGGGATCGGGGATCCCCGGGCAGGTCGCGGCAGTACACGCCAGCCAGCCCACGACGGGCTCGGCGGCGCTGATCACGGTCTTCGCTTGACCCGCGCCCCGCAGCGTGACCCCGCGGCAGCGCAGGTGCACCATCTCGCGAAAGGTACCCCCCGCGACCGTCACCACCGAGCCCGCGGGGCACCCGGCGGCCCGGATCTGATCGAAGGCCGCCTGGATGCTCTCGCCGGGCTCCACCCGAAGCTCGAGCGCCGCAGCCGGCGGGGTCACCAGTGCCGCGAGGGCGAGGAGGGGGACCGCGGCAAGCCACCCCTCGCGTGCAACGGATCGGATCATCTCGGCAACCTCTCGGGCCCGCCGGCGCACCCGCCAAGGGGCGCTGGACGACGCGCCTCGCTGCCGGGTAGTGCCGGCCGCGTCCGGGGTCGTGTCATCCTACCGCGCGCCCCGCGCACGGCTGCCGTCGGCCGTCACCCGGGGCGCCGTGTGGGGCACTCCTGTGAAACACCGGCCAGCCCCCTCGCCCCCGGGGGCATGACACGAGCCAGCCGCCGCGACCGAGGACCCATCCGGTCCCGACGCGGCCATCGATTAGGCTCTCGGCGAGCACGCGGGAGGGCGACATCATGATCGAGGATTGCAACCAACCCCTGCTGACCGTCACCAAGGACGACGTCGTGCTGGACCCCTTCCCGCACGTGTTCAAGGCGCCCTTCGTGCGGCCGGATCTCTTTGCGCGTCTCAAGGCCGACTTCCCGGCCGACGAGATCTTCGATCGCAACTCGACCGTCGGAGGACGAGCGGGCCGCGATCTCTATCCGGGCGACCCCCTCTACGACGAGTTTCTGGAGAGCTCTTCGGCGTGGCGCGAGTTCGCGGCGTTCATCGACTCCCCGGCCTACGTCGACCTGACCCTCGAGCTCTTTGGCGACCAGCTGGCCGCCCACGGCTGTCTCGCGGATCCGGAGAAGATGCAGTACCAGCGTTGGATCGAAAGCCGGCAGGAGCTGGCCGAGGGGTCGACCAGGATCTCCCGCCTGGCCTGTCGCCTCCGGGACGGGTTGGGACTCGGTCGCGACCCCCACGCTGACCCCAACGACGTGTTCGTACGGATGGATCTCGCCCAGGCTGCGCCCGGCTACGGAAAGGCGATCCACTGTGACCGTCCCAACCGGCTCAGCTCGATGCTGATCTACTTCTGCGACAAGAAGGACATCGAGATGCACGGCGGCAACCTTCGGGTGCACCGCCACAAAGAGCAAAAACCGATCGAGCGGTACGAGCGCCACCCTCGCGAGGCGGTGACCGAACTCGTCGCCGAGGTCGAGCCCGCGGAGAACCTCGGCGGGATGTTCATCGGCTGTAACAACAGCTACCACAGCGCGACCGAGATCCGAAGCACGAAACACTACCGGGATTTCGTGTATGTGAGTGTCGCGAGCCGCTCGCACCGGCTCTGGCGATCGTGAGTACGACGACGACGATCGGTCGGCCGCAGACTCGGCCAGACCTCGCGAAGGACTTCATCCGATGCAACGCACTCGGTAGGGCGCGCGGGACGGGATGAACCAGGCCAAGAGCGGCATCGTCGTCGACGCGCTCAGCAGCTGGCTCGTCGCTGGCCTGGGTGTCGTGTCGGGGTTGGTGTTCGCGCCGCTGATCCACAGCGCCTCCGGCGAGGCCGGCTACGGACTGTGGCGCACCCTCTTTCAGGTGATCGGGTACTACGGTGTCCTCGAGCTCGGACTCCGGGCGGCCGCGGTGCGCTACCTGGCGATCGCGTGGGCCGACGAGGATCTCCCCGCCATGCGCGGGGTGTTGGGCGCGTGTTTCGTCCTGGCGGGGCTCGTCGTGGCGATCGTGGTGCCGGCTTCGATCGTGTTCTCGGAGCAGATCGTCGCTCTGTTCGGCGCCGAAACGGCCCTCGCCCGCGATGGCGTCGCGGCGCTTCGACTCCTCTCGCTGAGCTTCGTCGTCGCCACCTTCTCGGGCATCCTGTCCTTCGCGATCCACGGCGCCTGTCGGATCGAGCTCGCCAATCGCGTAGAGCTCGTGTCGTTCGCCATTCGGATCGGGCTCGGCGTCCTCGCCTTGGTCGAGTTCGGAACGCTGGCGTCGCTGGCCGCGGCAAACCTGGCCGCCGCGGTGGTGGCGGCGCTCGGATACGGCTGGATCTTCGGGCGGCTGTACCGTGCGCGCCCCTCTCTCCAGGCTGCGCGCGCGGCCTCTTGGCTCCGCCGCGTCCTGGGTTTCGCGGGCAAGATCTACGCGGTCAAGGCGGGTGATGTGCTCCGGATGCAGGTCGCTCTGGTCCTGGTGGCCTCGCTGCTCGCGCTCGAAATCGCCGGAACCTTTGGCTACGTCCTCGCTCTCGCGGGCTTCGCCAACCTCGCGGTGGTGCGTCTGTGCGACGTCCTGTACCCGCGACTGGCCGCCGCCCACGCCGACCCCCGCCGCTTGATCGACACCACCCTGGCCCACGGGCAGGTGGTGTCGATGGTGGCCTTCGCGCTGCTCGGTGGATTCGCGGTCATGGGGGCGGACTTCATCCGGGTCTGGATCGGCCCGGATGTCGGCGGCTCCGTTCCCCTCGCGACGATCGTCGCCCTCGAGGCATCCACCCGGATGGCGGTGCTCGCGACGGTTCCCGCGGTCTTCGCGTTGCGGGCCGCGGATCGGGCCGAGGTCTACGCGGTCTTCAACGGGCTGGAGGGCGCCGTCGCGGTGGTCCTGATGTTGCTGAGCCTCGAGCGATTCGGTCTCCTCGGGGTCGTCGCCTCGTCGCTTGGAGCCGCCCTGCTCTTTCGGCTCGTGTTGCTTCCGATCTACATCAGCCGCGTGTTCCCCGTATCGCCGGGACGGACCCTCTCGACGCTGGTTCTGCGTCCCGCTCTCACGCTCTTCGGCCTGGCGCCCCTCGTCTTGTGGATGAACACCTTTCCCCCCGAGAGTTGGGTCGGGATGGCTGGAGCCCTGGCGGCCGCGGCGACCTGTCTCTTCGGCGTCGGCGTCCTGGTGGGTATCGAGCCCAGTGCGCGCGGCCTCCTGATCGACCGGCTCCTCGGCCTCGCGGGTCGTCTTCGAGCGACGAGTTAGCGTCGATGCGCCCCGCCCGACGACGCGACCCCCGGCCCTCGGAATCCGTTAGGTTGCGGCACCTTGCAAGACGATCCGGAGCCCCAGCGATGACGTCCGGCGCGGCGTCTGCCGTCGGCGCACGACCCCTCCGTGTCGGGGTGTTCGGTGCGTCCCTGGACACGGGGAACCTCGGTGTCTCCGCGCTGGGCGTCGCGACGGTGCGCGGCATCCTCGAGGTGGAGCCGGCCGCTCGCGTCACGCTCTTCGACAACGGAACACGACCCCGATCCCAGGAACTCCGCGCCGGCGACTGGCGGGCCACCGTCGATCTGGTTCCGTCGGTGTATTCGCGTCGTTTCTACCGGCTCTCGAATCAACAACAGGCGTGGTTCGCGGCCCGGATGGGTCTGGGCCGGCTCCATCCCTTCCTGCGTCGGCTCGCGGACCTCGACGCGGTCCTCGACATCTCGGGTGGCGACAGCTTCTCCGATCTCTATGGACCGCGGCGGTTTCGATGGGCCGCCGTGCCCAAGCGGCTCGCGCTGCGAAGCGCCCCGCGCTTGGTGCTCCTCCCCCAGACCTACGGGCCGTTCGGGCATCCGGGTCGTCGCGCCGCGGCGACCGAGCTGATCGCCGGGGCGCAACAAGCGTGGACGCGCGACCTTCGCGGCCTCGAGGTGCTCCGCTCGCTACTCGGCGATCGCTTCGACACCGGACGACACCGGGCGGGTGTGGATGTCGCGTTCGGCCTGCCGTCGCGGGTCCCCGACACCCCCGGCGCGAGGGAGTGCGTCGACCGAGTTCGCGCGGGCTCGCGTCTCGTCTTCGGGCTGAACGTCAGCGGACTCCTCTACTTTCCGAGCCGGAGGGCCCGGTTTGGCCTGCGGGGGTCCTACCGCGACCTCGTCCACGCGGTCGCCTCTCGACTGCTCGAGGAGCCCGGGAGCCAGCTGCTTCTCGTGTCGCACGTCGCGGACACCCGCGAATCCGACCTTGCGGCGTGCCGCGATCTGCTCTCCCGCCTTCCGGCCGCGTTGCGGAGCCGCGTGGTCGTGGCCCCGGCTTGCGAAGACCCGATGGAGGCCAAGTGGATCATCGGGCACTGCGATTGGTTTTGTGGGTCGCGGATGCACGCGTGTATCGCGGGTCTTTCGCAGGGGGTGCCCACCACGACGATCGCGTACAGCGACAAATCCCTCGGCGTGTTCGAGACCGTCGATTCCGGCGATTGGGTCTTCGACCCGCGTGCCCGATCGGGGCCTGGCCTCGTCGATGCGATCCTCGGGACACTCGCGTTCCGGGAGGAGCGTTCGACCCGTCTCCGCCGCGCCCGCGATGAGGTCGACGCCGTGTGGCGCGACCAGTTTCGACGCATCGTCGCACCCAAGCGCGACACGCGGCGCTCGAGCGACGCGGCGTGAGACGAATCCGCAGCGTACGGGATGTCGCGGAGCTCCAGATGTGCACGGGCTGTGGCGCTTGCGCCTTCCACCAGCCCGAACAGATTCGCATGCACGACGTCGTCGACGCGGGGTTGCGGCCCGTGGTCCAGGACACACACGCCGGACGCCGCGCCTCGATCGAGGCCATGGCGGTCTGCCCGGGCCATTCCCTGACCCACGACCCGTCGCGCTTTCCCGCCGGGACGATCGACTCGCTGCGACCCGGTTGGGGGCCGATCCTCGAGCTCTGGGAAGGACACGCCCGGGACCAGGAGATCCGCTGGGCGGCCTCGAGCGGCGGGGCGGCGAGCGCCCTCGCGCTGGCGTGTATGGAACGGCTCGGCTTCGCCGGCACCCTCCATATCCGCGCGCGCGAAGACGCGCCCGAACGAAACGAAACCGTCCTCAGCACCCGCCGCGATGAGCTGCTCGCCGCGACGGGGTCTCGTTACGCCCCCGCCAGCCCCTGCGACCGCCTCGACCTCGTGGAGACGGCGTCGGCGCCTTGTGTGTTCATCGGCAAGCCCTGTGACGTCGCCGCCGCAGACAAGGCCCGCGCGCAACACCCTGCGCTCGACGATCGGCTCGGCTTGACGATCGCCATTTTTTGCGCCGGAACGCCCTCGACCGGGGGCACCCACAAGCTGATCCAGCGTCTCGGCCTCCGCGAAGGCGAGCGGCTCGAGAGTGTGCGCTACCGGGGCCTCGGGTGGCCGGGGCTCGCCCGGGTCACCGTCCGCGGGGACGGCACGTCCCGGGAGCTCACGGCGAGCTACGCCGATTCGTGGCATCTCCTTCAGGCGCACCGCCAGTGGCGTTGCTATGTGTGCGCAGACCACACCGGCGAGTTCGCCGATATTGCCGTCGGCGACCCCTGGTATCGCGAGATCGCTCCGGGAGAACCCGGGAGCTCGCTGGTGCTGGTGCGAACCGCTCGTGGCAAGCAGATCTTCGATGCCGCCGTGGCTGCCGGCTATCTGGAGGTGAAGCGCGCGGCCCCCGAGATCCTCGAGCGGTCTCAACCCCAGCTTCTCAAGCTCCGCGGCGGACTCGTTGGGCGCATCCTCACCTCGCGCGCACTCGGTGCCGCAACGCCGCGCTACCGGGGACTGCCCCTCTGGCCCTTCTTTCGCTCCGAACTCGATCTGCGGGAGAAGGCCCGGTCGTTCTACGGCACGGCCAAGCGCGTGTTCACCAAGCGCCTGCTCGTTCGTCGACCCGTGGCGAGCGAGGGCGAGGGCTGAACGACCCCAACGCGCGCGCCGGACGGCGCGGCGGGGGTGCGCGGGGTGCAGACGACGCGCAACTCGTCTGCAATCTGTGACCGCGTTCGCTACGGCGGAAGTTCCCGTGTCCAACGGCGCACGGAGTGTGTTCCGACCCGATGGGATCGCCTGATCCTGGGCTAGCGTACACAGAGAGATTGTCGTCGTTGCGTTCTTCCGCCGATCAACCGGAGCTGGAAGCCGGATGCGTGTCGCCATCGTTTGTGCAGACTTCCACTCTCCGTACAAGACCTACTTTCGCCGGCTCGCGCGTTCCTTTCGCCGGTCGACCCCGGTGGTCGTCAATTGGGCGGACGGACCGGAGTGCGTCGATGGGATCCGGGTCGTCCGGGTGCGGAGCCGGCCCTTCAACGGACTCCCGCGCTCCACCACGAGCCGTGCGCTGCGTCGTCTCGGTTGGCCCCTTTCGGAAGCGTCCCGCGAGGAACGCAGCGAACTCGAGACGTTGTTCGCGCGAGAACGGATCGACGTGGCGCTGCTCCTCACGGGCTTTGTCGGGGACCGCGTGGCGGAGGCCTGCCGACGAGCGGCTGTTCCCTTTCTCGTGAGCTTCCGGGGCGGCGACCTCCGGGAGGCCATGAAGGTGCGGGGATACGGCCGGCGGATGCGACAGGTGTGCGAACAAGCCGAACGCACGCTCGGCGTGGGCGTCTACATGCGCGAACAGCTCGGCTCGCTCGGGGTCGCGTCGGAGCGCATCGAGATCATTCCAGCCGGGGCGACGGCCAAGGAGCGACGCCCTGGACCCCTGCCCGGGCCCGACGGACACTGCGTGTTCGTCGTTCGTCTGGTGGCGTGGAAGGGCGTCGACCTGGTGCTCCGAGCGACCGCGCGGTGTCGCGACGCGGGCCGCGATCTCCGCGTATCGATCGTGGGGGACGGTCCCTTGCGCTCCGAGCTGGAAGCGTTGGCCCGCCGACTCGGCATCCGAG
>JANQRO010000552.1 GCA_028284525.1 Myxococcota bacterium
CTCCCTACGCCCCCTCGCGGGTGGAGATGTGGAACTGCACGATCTTCCACGCCCCACCCTCCTCCACGCGGGTCTCGGAATACCGCCACACTCCCGACATCTGGAAGCCGCCCGGCAGGGTGAGGGTCCCCTCGAACTCGCCGACCGCCACCGAGGTCGAGCCGAAGACCTTCACGTCGAGGTCCGACAGCGTGACGTCGGCATCGAAGCCGGCTTCGGCCGTCGCCTCGAGGGCGTCGAGGCTGAATCCTTCGACCACTCCGCCTCCGTCCAGGAAGAATCCCCGGGCGTCGGGGTGGTACGAATCCACGAAGGCAGCGTAGTCTCCTGTGCGCCACGCATCGAGTGTGGCCCGAACCGCCGCCTCGACCTCGGTCTGCTGACCCGCCCCGGGCGCAGCCGCGACGAGCAGAAGGAGTGTGGTCCACGCCATGGTGCGAATCTTCACGGTCAGTCCCCCGGGGGTGTGGTTCCGAGGCGGCATTGCCTCGCCCTTTCCCTACGGCGGCCACTGAGGTGGAGTTCCCGCGGGTAGTCCATCGCATCTGGGCGCATCGGGCGTCGTCGATCGTCGCACTCGTCATGGCGGTCCTCGCGGCCGCGGCCGTGGGACGCTGGGTCGACCTCACCCCCCGGGTCGAGGGGGAGTTCTTCTTCGCCGACGACGACCCGCAACTCCAGGCGTCGCGCCAGATCCGGGAGCGATTCCGGCTCGGCGATCAGGTGATCCTGCGCGTGCGCGATCCCGAGGCGAGCGCCGACGATCCTGCGGCGGAACGCGACCCCACCCTCGATCGCCTGGAGGCGCTGGGCGATGCGCTGCTCGCGGTCGAGGGTGTAGACGCCGCGTACTCCGCCGCGACCCACGATCTCGAGGGACCGCTCTACGGTCGCATCCTCTCCACCCCCGATCCGACCGCCACCAACGTGGTCCTGCAGGTGGACGGCTCCGACCCGCAGCGGTTGGTGCCGCGCATCGAGGGGGTGGTCGACGCGCTGGCCGGCGACCTCGAAATCGTGCTCTCCGGCGCTCCCGTGATCGTCGAGTGGATCCGGCGCAATCTGTTGCGCGACCTGATCGTCTTCACGAGTGCGGCGGCGCTCATCTTCGCGCTGCTCGTGGGGCTGATCTACCGCGACCCGGCCGTCCTGGTGGGCACCCTAGTGACCAGCGCGATCGCCGTGAACGTCACCTTGCTCATGCTCCATCTGATGGGCGTGGCGATTGGCCTGCTGACGGCAAACCTCGCAACGATCGTGTTCGTCCTGACGCTCTCGCACATGGTGTTCATCACCGCGAACACGCGTCGGGCCGCGCGCGACGGCATCGCCGACCCAGTGCCCCATGGAGTCGCCCAGACCTTCGAGGGATCGTTCTGGGGCATGACCACGACGCTCTTGGGGTTCCTCAGTCTTCTCGTGGCGACGGCCCGTCCGCTGCGTGAGCTGGGGATCGCCGGCGCGGTCGGTACCGTGATCGCGATGGTCACCGCCTACAAGGTGTATCCCGCGTTCCTGGCCGGGTGGGCGCGACTCACACCGGCCGGGTCCGGGCCCGGCGCGGTCACCGAGGCGACCCCGCGCGACCCCGTTGCGGCCACAGGCGACACCGCTCCGACCCCGCGCGACCCCGCTCCGGCCACAGGCGGCTCCACGCCAGCCACCCGCGGCCCCGAGCCTGCCGCGCACGAGGCGGACCCCGCCGTCCCACCGGCGCCCAGCCCATCCGCCACGCCAGCCACGCCAAACAGGCCGGCCACACGCGACCCCGCGCCCGCCCACCCCACCCGGCTCCCGGCGCTCACCCGCGCCGCCGCCGCCGCGATCGTCGTCGGGACCCTCTTCTTCGGCCTCGGTGTGCTGCGGCTCGACACCGATCCCGGACTGCTCAGCTACTTCGCGTCCGACACCCCGCTGCGCGACGGCCTCGAGCAGATCGACCTCGACGGGGGAAGCAGTCCTCTCTACGTCAGCGTCCGCAATCCGGATGGCTCAGGACTCGACAACGGCGCGTCGCTCGAACGGCTCGAGGCGCTGCAGTCCGCCTTCGAGGCCGACGAGCGGATCGGAGTGACACTCGGGCCGGCGGTCCTCATCGAGCAGGCGCGCACGATGCCGCTCGCCCGCTTCCTCCCCATCTCGGTGTTGCTCGACATCGCCTCGAGCCCACGGCTCGACGAGGTGGCGCTCGGGTTCGTGACCGCCGAGCGCGACGAGGGACTGATGTCGCTCCGCATGCGCGAGTCCGTCGAGGTGAGCTCGCGCGACTCGGTGATCGCCGACGTCGACGCCATGGTGCGATCGGCCGGGTTGGAGCCGGTGTTGGTGGCCGGACTCTACGACCTGCAGGCGCGACTCGGCCACCTGATCGCCGAGAGCCTCGGTGTGGGGATCGGGGGACTGCTGCTGCTGTTTCTCGGCGTCGCCGCCGTGGTCTCCCGCAGCGTGGGGTCGACGGCGCGCATGTGGCTGTGCCTCGCCGTGATTCCGATGGTCGTGCTCGGTGTGTTCGGGTGGTTGGGGATCGCCGTCGACATCATCACCTCGCCTGCCGCCAACGTCGCGCTTGCGGTCGGAGTCGACTCGATGATCCACCTGGTGGTGCGGGCGCGTCGCTTCCGGGCGGCGGGTGCGGCCGCTCCGTGGTCCGAAGCGCTCGATCGTGTGCGCGCGCCGGTGCTCGCCGCGACCGGCATCCTCGGCACGGGCTTCGGCATCTTCGTGCTCTCGAGCTTCCCGCCGACCCGGCGGTTCGGTC
>JANQRO010000573.1 GCA_028284525.1 Myxococcota bacterium
CTCGGAGCCGGGTCACCTCGCCCACCACGATCACCGCGGGAGCCCGAAGACCGGCGCGGCGCGCGGCCCCCGGCAGCTCGGCCAGAGGCGCCTCGACGACGCGCTGCCGCGGTGTGGCGCCCTCCATGACCACCGCCGAGGGCGTGTCGGCTGCGCGCCCGTGGACCAACAGGGTGTCGACGATCTTCTCCAGGTTGCGCATGCCCATCAATACGATCAACGTGTCGGCGCCGATCGCCAGACGCTCCCAGTCGATCGAGGTCCAGGGGCGCTCCCGATCGCGGTGTCCGGTGACGATCGCCACCGAGGCCCCGTGGCGACGGTCGGTGACCGGGATTCCCGCCGCCGCTGCGGCGGCCAGGGAGGAGGACACCCCGGGCACCACCTCGACGGCGACCCCCGCCGCGCGACACGCGCTCGCCTCCTCGCCGCCGCGGCCGTAGACGAAGGGGTCGCCCCCCTTGAGCCGCACCACGATCTGGCCGGCGCGGGCGCGGGCGATCAGCAACGCGTTGATGTCGGCCTGGTCGCGGGTGGGTGCGTCGTGGCCGCGCTTGCCGACGTCGATACGCTCGGCGCCCTCCGGCGCCCAGTCGAGCAGAGCGCGGGACGCCAGCGAGTCGTGCACGACGACGTCCGCGCGTCGCAGCGCGCGTGCACCGCGCACCGTGATGAGGTCCGGGTCTCCCGGGCCCGCTCCCACCAGCAGCACCAGCCCCGTCCGTCGCCCACCACCCCGCTCACCCATCGCCGCGGAGTTCCGCGAGGATGGCGTCGCCCCCGCGTTCGCGAATCGCCCTCGCCGCGCCGATACCGAGCGCTTCGGGGTCCTCGCCGCGCAGCGTCGCCTCCTCGATGCGGGTGCCGTCGGGGAGGCCGAGGGCGGCGCGCAAACGCAGGGCGCTCCCCGTCTCCACCTCGGCGTAGGCGGCGAGGGGGACGTTGCAGTCGCCGCCGAGCTCGCGCAGGAAGCCCCGCTCCGCCCGGAAGGCCAGACTCGCCGTCTCGTCGCCGAGGGCGCCGAGATCGTCGCCCAGCGCCCCCTCGCGACGGGTCTGCAGCGCGAGCACCCCCTGCCCCACCGCCGGGAGCATTGCGGCGGGGTCGATGCGCGCGTCGATCGACGCCGCGAGCCCGAGCCGGTCGACCCCCGCACAGGCGAGGATCACCGCGTCGCACTCGCCCCGTCGCATCTTGTCGATGCGGGTGGGGACGTTGCCGCGCAGGGGCTTCACGGTGAGATGGGGGTAGCGCGCGCGGAGCCACATCGTGCGGCGGGCGCTCCCGGTTCCGACGACGGCGCCCGGAGGCAGCGCGTCCAGCCCGGACCAACGACCGCCCGCAACCAGGGCGTCCCGGGGATCGGCGCGCTCGGGGAAGGCCGCCAGACGCAGGCCCTCGGGGATCTCGGCGGGAAGGTCCTTGGCGCTGTGGACGGCGAGGTCGGCGCGGCCGGCGAGCAGCGCTTCCTCGATCTCCTTCACGAAGAGTCCCTTGCCGCCGTGAGCCGCGAGGGAGACCTCGGCGAGGCGGTCGCCGCTGGTGCGGATCCGCAGCAGCTCCACGGGCGCGCCGAGCGCGGCCTCCACGCGTTCCGCCACCCAGCCCGACTGCGCCACGGCCAGGTCGCTCCCGCGGGTTGCCAGACGCAGCGGCTTCACGGGGTCGGGTCGTCCTCGTCCGCCCCGGCGCCGGGCGCCTCGGGGTCATCGAGGGCGAAGAGCTCCCGCGCCGCGTCGAGGTAGGCGAGCCCCTCGTCGCGCTCGGCCTGGGTGCGCAGCCGCGACACCGGTGCGTGGAGCACCTTGTTCACGATCGCCACGCTCAGCGCCTCGACCACGCCGCGGTCGGCGTCGTCGAGCGAGAGCTTGCGCAGGGCCTTCTCGAGCTCGTCGGATCGCACCGCCTCGGCCCGCGCGCGCAAGCGGCGGATCGTCGGCGCGGCGCGCAAGGCAGCCAACCAGCCGTCGAAGCGCTGGGCTCCGTCGTCGACGATGCGTTCGGCGCGGGTCGCCTCGCGGCGACGTCCGGCGCTGTTGGCTTCGGCCACATCGTTGAGGTCGTCCATGTCATAGAGATACACCGAGGGAAGGTCGGCGACGTCCCGGGCGATGTTGCGCGGGACACCGAGGTCGATGGCGAACACCGGGGCATGGCTCCCGCGGCGCGCGCCTTCGAAGAGCGCCCGGTCGAGCACCGGCGCGTCGACGGCCAGGGAGGCCAACACGATGTCGCTCTCCGCGAGGAGGACCGGGAGCTCGTCGAGACCGTGGGCGCTTCCGCCGTAGCGGGTGGCGAGCTCCTCCGCGCGCTCGCGGGTGCGGTTGGCCACCCGGGCCTCGCGCAACCCCGCCTCGCGGAGTGCCTCGAGGGCGAGCTCGACCATCTCCCCCGCCCCGACCAAGAGGACGCGCTTGTCGCGAAGCTCGTCGAAGATCTGGCGCGCCAGGTCGACGCCGACTCGCGCGACCGACACCGGGCGCGAGGCGATCTCGGTCTCCGAGCGCACCCGCTTGGCCACCTGGAAGGCGTTGGCGAAGAGACGGTTGAGGATGGCACCACTCGATCCCGACTCCGACGCCGCGCGGTAGGCGTCCTTGACCTGGCCGAGGATCTGGGGCTCCCCGACCACCATCGAGTCGAGGGACGACGCGACCCGGAACAGGTGTCGCACCGCCTCGCGGTCGACGTGGTGATAGAGGACGCTCGCGTCGGGTGTGGGCTCGATGTCGGCACCGAGCTCGCGCAGAAAGAAGTGGCTGAGACGGTGGCGCGCCGCCTCGTGGTTGCGCGTGCTCGCGATCACTTCCACACGGTTGCAGGTCGAGAGCAAGACCGCCTCCTCGAGGGTGCCATCGCGCAGCAGCTTCTCGAGCCAGGGTCCGGGCTCGTCCACGGCGAAACGCTCCCGCAGGGCGAGCGGTGCGCTGCGGTGGTTCACCCCGGAGAGCAGGAGCTTCACGTCGCCACCTCGGCTCCGATCACCGCGATCGCCAGCAACGCGAAGCCCGCGGTCGCGGTGAGGGCCGCGCGGCGTCCGCGCCACCCGGCGCCGAAGCGGGCCGCCACCAGCCCGAGGTAGACGAGCCACGCGAGCCCGCTCCAGGTCGCGTGGGCGCCGCCCCAGAGCCGTCCGACCAGGGCCTGGGACCAGAGCATACCCGCGATCACCCCGACGGTGAGCAGGGGAAAGCCCAACACCAGGGCCGCGCCACCCACCCGGTCGAGGGCCTCGAGAGAGGGGAAGTGGGCGCGTAGCTCCGCCGGCACCGGGAGCGGCCGTTTGCGTTTGAGCGCTCGGTCTTCGAGCAGGAAGATCGAGCCCGCGCAGCCGGCGATGCCGAGGCCGACCAGCCCGGCGCTCGCGAGGATCACGTGGAGATGGGGCCAGCGGCCGGCGGCGGAGGCGTCCGGTGTGGCGCCCCCCAACGCCGCGCTCCCGTAGACCAGGGCGAAGAACGCGGCCGCGGCGATCGGCGCGGCGAGAAGCTCGAGACGTCGCCGGTGCAGAAGCGCGGCGGCGGAGAGCACCGCGATCCACGCCATCAGCGCGACCGCCGCCGGGAAGTCGGTGAGTGGCGGTGGCGCCGCGAGGGTGTGGAGACGCGCGAAGCCCACGCCCTGGGCGAGCGCCCCGGCGACGAGCAGCACCAGGGCGATGGGCCGGGGCCGCCCGTAGGGCAAGAGGGCGCCCACCGCGAGCCACAGGGCGGCGGCCAGATAGAGCGCAGCGGCGAGGTGCCAGAGTTCGACGATCACGCGGGGTCTCCCCGGAGCCTTCTCATTTGTTCGGCGATCCGGGCGGCGTCGTGAACGGCTTCGTAGATGCGGTAGGTGGGCTCCCCGTCGAGGGCGAAGTGCACCTCCTCGACACTGCCGCTCCGTTGCGCCAACGCGATCAACAGCTCGGCGCAGGGCTGCGCACCGAAGCCCAGCGCCCGGGCGTCGGGAGCCACGGCGACCCGGGTGGCCCCTCCCCGACCCGCCCCCGCGAGCGCCGCCGTGAAAGCGTCGCGCAACGCGGTCTCGTCTCCGGGGGCGGTCGGCTCGAGCACCAGCACGGCGTCACAGCCGGCGCTCTCGGGGCTGCCCTCGAAGAGCACCACCCGGCTCACCGCGTCGCCGCCTCGGCGGCTTCGAGGGCCCCCGCCGCCAGCAGCGGTACCAACACCTCGTGCTGTCCCACGAGCGAAATCCCCCGCCCGCCGAGACGGGTCGGCCGCTCGACGACGTTCACCTGTGGGCGGTAGTGGCGGATGAAGTCGAGGTTCACCGTCGTGAAGCGCCGCGGCTTGTGGCCGAGGTTGCGGGCCAGCGACAACGCCTTCAGGAACACCTCCGGGAGGATCACCGCGGATCCCACGTTGAGGTACACGCCGCCCTCGAGCGTCGCGACGAGTCCCGTCAGGGTCTCGAAGTCGCGGTAGCTCGTGGCACCGAGGGCCGCGCCGTCTGCACCGGGATGCATGTGGTGGATATCGGTGCCGATCGCGGTGTGGACCGTCACCGGGACGCCGGCGCGGTAGGCCGACGCGAGGATCGAGCGCTCGCGGTGGCGGTAGCGACCCTCGGCGATCTCGCGCCCGATCGCCGCGCCCATCCCGATGCCTTCCGCGGCGCCGGCGGCGATCGCTCGGTTGAGACACTCCGCGGTGTCCCCCGCCATGCCGAAGTCGCCGGTGTCGAGGGACTCGGCCACGTCTTCGCTGGTCTGGCCCACCATCGCCAGCTCGAGCTCGTGGACACAGCCGGCGCCGTTCATCAGGACGCCGCTCACCAAGCCGCGCTCGACGAGGTCGACGATCACCGGCGCGAGCCCCACCTTGATCACGTGGGCGCCCAGGCCCCAGAGCACCGTGCGCCCCTTGGCGTGGGCGCGCGCGAGCGCGGCGACCGCGTCGCGCAGGTCCCGGGCTCCGAGCAGCCGCGGCAGCGACTCGAAGAACTCCGCGAAGCTCGCCCCCGGCTGGTGGGGTCGCGCCTCGTCGCGGCGTCGCACCTTGCTCTTGCGGGCGCGGGCGGAGTGGGTGCGCACCCGGTCCCGGTCGATCCGCGGCGGCGTCCGGGGCAAGGGCTCAGGCTTTCGGGAAGAGCGCGTCGTCGACCAGCTCGGCGATGATGTGACCGAGGGTGATGTGCGCTTCCTGGATGCGCTGGGTGTCGTCGGAGGGCACCACCAGCGGGTGGTCGACGAGCGTGGCGAGCTTGCCACCGTCCCGACCGGTCCACGCGATGCTGTGGACCCCGAGGCGTCGGGCTTCCTCGACGGCTCGTACCACGTTCGGCGAATTGCCCGACGTGGAGATCGCGATCGCCACGTCTCCCGTCTCTCCGTGGGCGCGCAGCAGCCGGGCGAAGACCTCGTCGTACCCGTAGTCGTTGGCGAGGGCGGTGAGGTCCGAGGTGTTCGCGGTGAGCGCAATCGCCGGGAGCGGATCGCGCTCCCGGGACAACCGACCGCACCACTCCGCGGCGATGTGCTGGGCGTCGGCCGCCGAGCCGCCGTTGCCAAAGAGCATCACCTTGTGGCCGGCGCGAAAGGCCTCGCTCACCCGCGTGGCGGCGCCCGCGATCGCGGTGGCGTCGGCCGCGAGGGCCCGTGTCACCTGCGCGCTGGCTTCGAGGAGCGCGCGCACCCGCGCCGCGGCGTCGTCGGTCATCGTGCCTCTCGTCGGGTCTCTCGGGTTCGCGGGCGGCGGCTCCACCGAGGTGCCCGAATCCGCAAAAGCGCCGTGAAACCTGGGGGATCCGCGATCTCGAAGCTACCGGTGGCGTCGGCGAGCGTCAACGCGGGACGCGGGCTTGACTGCTATGCTCGTGGGCTCACGCTTTCGCGGCGCGCCGCACACGGGGGGCATCATGGCCGATCTCAGCGAAGTCACCGATCAGAATTTCGAAGCAGAAGTGCTCCAGGCGGACACCCCGGCCATCGTGGACTTCTGGGCCGAGTGGTGCGCGCCGTGCCGCGCGATCTCGCCGATCATCCAGGAGCTCGCCGAGTCCTTCGAGGGCAAGGTCAAGGTCGTGAAGATGAACGTCGACGAGAACCCGGCCACCCCGGCGAAGTACGGGGTGCGCGCAATCCCGACGATCCTGGCGATCCGCGACGGCCAGGTCGTCGAGCAGATGACCGGCGCGCGTCCCAAGACCGCCTTCCACGAGATGGCGGAGAAGCTGCTGGCCTAGGGCGGGTCGTAGAGCGTCACGGGCCAGCCCCGACGACGCGCCTTGCGCTCCAACACCGGGTCGGGATTCACGATCACCGGGTGACCGACCAGGTCGAGAAGCGGCATGTCGGTGACGGAGTCGGTGTAGAACCAGCTCCGCGCGAGGTCGATGTCGTGGGCCTCTGCGAAGTTGCGCACCCAGTAGACCTTGCCGGCCTCGTAGCAGACAGGATCGACCACGCGCCCGGTGAGGAGCCCCTCCTCCACCTCGAGCTGCGTGCACAGGGCCGTCGGGATGGCGAGGTGCTCGGCGAGGGGCTCGACGACGAAGCGCGTCGCGCCCGACACGATCGCCAACGCGTGGCCCTGTTGGGCGTGCCACGCGACGCGCTCCAGCGCCGCCGGGTAGAGCGTCGGCACCACACGCTCGGCGACGAAGCGCCGCGCCTCGCGCAGGAGCTCGCCCTCGTCGCGGCCGGCGAACTCCGCCGAGAGCCCCTCGGTAAAGGCGCGGAGGTCGAGGAGCCCGACCTTGTAGCGGAGATACGCCACCAGCCCGAGGGCGATGGCCCCGGCGTCGATCTCTCCGCGCTCGTAGCGGTGGAGCAGATAGAGCGAGCCCGAGTTCTCGGCGATCAGGGTCTTGTCCATGTCGAACAGGGCGGCGGGGCGCGCCCCGTCCGGAGCCTCGCTTCGTTCCACGGCTAGAACATGTAGCGGCGCATGGAGACGTTGAGGAGCATCCCGATCGAGAGCAGAACCGCGACCATCGCCGACCCCCCATAGGAGAAGAGTGGGAGCGGAACCCCGATCACCGGGGCCAGCCCCAACACCATCGCGACGTTGATCACAGCGGGCCAGAAGAGCGTCCCCACGATTCCCACCGCCAACAAGGCGCCAAAGAACTCGCGCGAGCCGCGGGCCACCAGCAGCCCCCACACGAGCAGGGTCGCGTAGAGGACCAGCACGGTGAGGCCCCCCATCAGCCCCCACTCCTCCGCCAACACCGAAAACACGAAGTCGGTGTGCTGGGTCGGCAGAAAACGGAGCTGGGTCTGGGTGCCCTGGCGAAACCCGCGGCCGATCAGCCCCCCGGAGCCCACGGCGATGCGCGACTGGTTCGCCTGATAGCCCGACGCCAGCGGGTCGCGCGACGGGTTGACCACGTCGAGGATGCGGTCCTTCTGGTAGGGCTCGAGCACGAAGAACCAGACGGCCGCGAGGACGGCGGCGGCGCTCACCGCAACGGCCAGCCAGGAGCGCAAGGGGATCCGTGGAAAGGGCAGGTAGGTACAGCCCACCAGCACCG
>JANQRO010000585.1 GCA_028284525.1 Myxococcota bacterium
ATCGGACCGATCAAGCGACGCCGCCGCGAGGTCGATACGGACCCGACCTCGAGGAGGAGGCGTCCCGGTGGACACGTCGGAGTGGCTGCGCAGCTATGGCTGGATCGCGCCGCTGTTCACGGTTCCCGCCCTGGCGATCGCCATCCACTGGGGCACCCGCCGCGCCCGCGAACCCCGGGCAGCGCCCCCGAATCGGGAGACGCCGAGCATCCGGCCGCCCTGCGAGCTCCGTCTGTTCCGAAGCGCGCAGCGAAGCCTGCTGCGCCTCGCCGCCGCACTGGCCGCGGCGGCGGCCCTCGGCGCGAGCGCAGTCGTCGTCCACCGCGCCTACGGCGGGGCGCTCCTCCCCAGAGCGGACCTCGGCTTCCTCGCCCAGGTCGTCCTCTTCGGCGTCTCCGGCTGGGCCTCGGTCTACGCCCTGCTGCGCACGCGTCTGCGGATCGACGGCCATGGGCTTCGCTTCCAGAGCGGGATGCCGGGCCTTCTCCAGGCCTTCCACCCCGACTGGTCGGTGGCCCTCCACGAAATCGAATCGGTGGGGTTCGACCGAAGCCCGGTGGGCAACAACCCCGCCGCCTGGCGCATGCTGCTCCACACGTCGGCGCGAACGCGGAGGATCGCCGCGTGGGGCTGGGTGGTCGAGCTGGCCGACGGACGCGAGATCGCGACGGGGGGGCCCTCGTTCTGGCGCCCGACGGAGCGCGTGCCGGATCTGGATGCGACGCCCCTGGTCCGGTACTTCCGCGCCGAGGGGATCTGCGTCGACACCGAACCCCGGCTCCCCGAACAACGCGACCTGCTCCGCTCCCCGCGCGCCCAGGTCTTGCTCCTCGCCGCCCTGCTCCTCGTCGTCTACGCCGCGGCGGAGGGGGTGCTCGGGACCGAGACCTACGCGTTCCCTGCGGCGGCGGGAACCGCGCTGGCCGGACTCGGCGTGGCGATCGCGGGGCTCGCCGGGGTCTGGCTGCGCGGCAGCGGCCTGGGAGTCGGGGAAGGGGTCGCGGTGAGCCTCGTCGCGGGGCTCGCCGTGTCGATCGCCGGGTACCCCGGCGGGCTCCGTCTCAACGCGTGGACCGATCCCGAGGCGCCGGTGCTCCACCGCTACCTCCACAACGGCGACGAGCTCCTCCCCATGTCTCCCGGAGCCCCGCCTCTCGACTTCTGGTTCAAGGACGACTACCTCGCGGCGTTCGAACGGAGCACCGAGCACACCATCGCCGTCCGGCGTGGCGGGCTCGGGTTTCTCCAGGTGCGCAAGACGGAAATGCTGCGGAGGCTCGAGGCCTGTGGGGGCACCTGCATCGGCCAGACCGCCGACGCCGGTGCGCCACCCGACGCAGAGCCCTCGCCCTAACGAAGACGGGCCCGGATCGCCTCGGCGAGCTCGTCGGCCCGTTGCGAGCCGATCAGCAACCGCGAGCCGTCGTGGAACTCGAGCTGGACGCCACGGGGGCCGCTCACGTTGTAGGCCTTGCCCGCCTTGCCGTAGCGGATCCCCCAGCCGCCGTACTCGAGGATCGGGCGATAGGTCCGCGCCTCGGCGCTGCGGATCGTCTCCCAGCCAAAGCGGTGCTGCCGGGTCAGCGGCACGAGCCGCACCAGGAGCGCCGACTCGCGCACCTCGACCCGCAGCTCGCCCCAGAACAGGAACGCCGCGACCGCGGCCAGGAGGACCAGGGAGATCAGCGATCCGGGGCTCGCGGTGGCCTCGCGGCTCGCCGCGAAGAGCGCCCCGCCGAAGGCGAGCAGCGCCCCCGCGCCACACAGCAGGGCGATGCGGTTCGAGGCGAAGGACTGGCGCTCGGAGAAGACGGTGGGCTCGGTGGGTGTGGCAATGGCGTCCATGGGCACCCCTCAGCCTTGCATCGGCGAGCCGGCCCCGCGACTCCAGTACGACCGAGGTCCTCCCCGAAGATCGGGTCGTCGACACCAAGAAGCGGCTCAGCGCCTTCTACCCGACCGACCTCGACTTCCTGCTCCGGAACCTGAAGAAGGAGGTCGTGGTGATCACCGGCGTCTTCACCGATTGCTGTGACATGCTCGCCACCTTCGAGGCGTCGAACCTCGGCGACAAGGTGGTGTTCCCGGGCAACATCACCCGGGGCTTCTCGGAAGAGACCGAAGCGGCGGCGAAGAAGATCATCTCGCTCTACACCGGGCTCGTGGTCGACGACGACGCGCTGCTGAAGGAGTGGCATGCGCGCTTCGCCCGCGACCGCGGGGCGGCCGCCTAGCCGCGTCCGAAACCGCGAGCACACCCCGTGGGCGATCAACGCCGCGGGAGTGCGCCCAACACCTCGTCGGTGTGCTCTCCCAGGCGCGGCGCGCGCCGGGAGATCCGCGCGGGAGAGCCGTTGAGACGCACCGGAGCCCCCGGGTAGACGAAGCGTCGGCCCAGGTCCTCGTGCTCGACCTCGACCGGGAAGCCGCGTTCGACGAAGTGACGGTTCGTCATCACCTCTTCGGGTGCGAGAATCGCGCCGACCGCAAAGCCCCGCTGCTGAAACCCTTCGAAGACCTCGATCGCGGGGAGCGCCGCGGCGATACGCGCGACGGCCTCGCGAGCCGTGGGAAAGACCTCGCGCAGCCCGGGGGCGTCCCGCAGCTCGGCCATGCCGATGTGCTCGTAGGCCCCCGCCTCGTCGAGGAGCGCGGTCCCGGGAAACGACTCGGCGAGATCCAGCTCGACCAGCCAGTCGCGCAGCATGCGGAACTCGGCCGGGCGGCGCGGCGGCACGACGGCGTTGAGCCAGCGCCCGTCGCCGCACCGGATCTGGGTCGCGTCGGTGGGACGTTGGGCGGCGTGGCGGCCGGTCTGTCGCTGCACCTCCTTGCGCGCCACGTGCCACAGATAGGTCGCCGCCTCGGTGGTGACGTTCGACGCGGCGTGCTGGCTCACGTCGAGGTGTTGCCCGACGCCGGTCTGCGCCCGGTGGAGGATCGCGGTGAGGACCGCGATCGCCGCCCACACGCCGCCGGTGTGCTGACCCTGGTGGCCCCCGCCGCGCACCGGGGGGAGCGTGTGGTCGTCGTACCCACAGCTCCACACCGGGCCCGCGGCGGCCAGCGTCGTGAGGTCGGTCGCCGTCTCGCCGCTGCGGGGTCCCTCGCGGCCGAAGGGCGTGACCGAGCAGTGGACGAGATCGCCGCGGTGCTCGCGCAGGGTGACATAGTCGAGCCCGAGCTCGGCGAGACGTCCCGGCGGCTCCCCCTCGAGGAGCACACCCGCGTGGGTGACCAGTTGCGCGAGGGTGTCGCGGCCGCCGCCGTCGGAGCGGTCGTCGAGGTCGAGCACCACCCCGCGCTTCGAGGTGTTGTAGTGCCACCAGTGGAGGCTGCGCTCGGGCCCCGCCTCGTCGTCGAGGAAGGGGCCGTAGCCGCGTTGGGCGGCGCCCCCCGGCGGCTCCACGACGATCAGGTCGGCGCCGAGGTCGGCCAGGAGCTTGCCGGCGAAGGCCGTGGCCTCCGAGGCGAGCTCGACGACGGTCCAGGCATCGAGGGCGCCCATCAGATCACCCCGTCCGCGCGCAGCGTCTCGAGCTCTTCGCTCGGGCGTCCCAGGAGCTCGCCAAAGACGTAGTCGTTGTCCGCGCCGAGCAGCGGCGCGCCGCGCTCGATGGTCCAGTCGGTCTCGCTGCAGTGGACGGGCAGCCCGTCCACCGGAACGCTCCCCATCGCCGGGTGCTCCACCCGGGGCCAGAGCCCCCACGCCTCGTTGGCGGGATCCTCGTCGATGCGTTCGCCGGGGCGGGCCACGGCGGCGGCGGCGATTCCCCGCGTCTGCAGCCGCGCCGCCAGCGCGTAGC
>JANQRO010000163.1 GCA_028284525.1 Myxococcota bacterium
CTCCACGCCGCCTTCGACCGCAACAGCCTCCAGGCCCGGGAGCGCGCCTTCGCCACCGAGCTCGCCTACGGCACCCTGCGTTGGCGCGGCCGTCTCGACTATCTCCTGGGCCAGGTCCTCGACCGGAGCTTCGACAAGCTCGAGCCGCCGGTCGCCTCGCTGTTGCGCCTCGGTGCCTACCAGCTCGTCTTCGTCGACGCGGTGCCGGCCGCCGTCGCCGTCGCGGAGAGCGTCCGGCTGGCCCAGGCCGTGGGCCTCGACCGGGCCTCCGGCCTGATCAACGCCGTGTTGCGCCGGCTGAGCGAGCGTCTCGATCAGCTCCCCCTGCCCTCGCTGGCGGCGGACCCCCTCGCGCACCTGACCCACGCCCTCTCGATTCCGTCCTGGCTCGCCGCCCGCTGGCTGGAGGAGCTGGGGCCCGACGAGGCCGCCGCCCTCGCCATCGCGTCGAACCGCGCTCCGCCCCGCACGGTGCGCGCCAACCGCTCCCAGCTCCACCGCGACGCGTTGCTCGACGAGCTGCGGGAGCGCTTCCCCGACGCCCGCCCCTGTGTCTACGCCTCCGACGGCATCGTGCTGGGTCGCAAGGGCGATCCGGCCCGCGACCCGGCGTTTCTCACCGGCTACTTCACGATCCAGGACGAGGCGTCTCAGGTGGTGGTGGAGCTCCTCGACCCCCAACCCGGAGAACGGGTGTTCGACGCGTGCGCCGCGCCGGGGGCCAAAGCCACCGCGATCGCGGAGCGGGTGGGCGCCGCGGGCGCCGTCCTCGCCACCGACCGCCACGAGCGGCGGCTCGGCTTGCTGGCCCGCGACGCGCGCCGGCTCGGGCTCGGCAACATCCGCACCGTCGTCGCCGACGCCACCCAGGCGCTGCCCGACGATCTGGCCGCGGGCGGATTCGATCGCGTCCTGGTCGACGCACCCTGCAGCGGCCTCGGCACCCTGCGGCGCAACCCCGACGCGCGCTGGCGGGTCCAGCCCGACAGCCTCGAGCGACTCGCGGATCTCCAACGCGCCCTGCTCGGCCGCGCGGCCCACGCCTTGAGGCCCGGCGGCGCGCTCGTTTACAGTACCTGCACCCTGGCGCGGGAAGAGAACGAGGCCGTGGTCGAGGCCTTTCTCGCCGAGCGACGCGACTTCCGCCGGGCCGAGGAGATCCCCGACGCCCTGGGAGCCCTCGGCGGCGCGGCCGGCGAGCTCCGTCTCTATCCGCACCGCCACGACAGCGACGGCTTCTACGCCGCGCGTCTCGAACGGGAGCGCCCGTGACCGCCCTGATCGCACCGTCGATTCTCGCCGCCGATTTCGGTCACCTCGCCGACGAGGTCGCCGCCGTCGAGCGCGCCGGCGCCGATTGGATCCACGTCGACGTGATGGATGGCCGCTTCGTCCCGAACATCACCCTGGGCCCCGTGGTGGTCGAGGCGGTGCGCGCCGCCACCGCCCTCCCCCTGGACGTCCACCTGATGATCGAAGAGCCCGAGCGCTACATCGGCGACTTCGTCCAAGCGGGCGCCGCGACGGTGGGGGTGCAGGTCGAGGCGTGTCCGCACCTCCACCGCACGCTGGCGCAGATCCGCGAGGCCGGCGCCCGCGCCTGCGCCGTGCTGAACCCCTCGACCCCCGCGCTGGCTCTGCGCCCCGTGTTGGGGGACCTCGACCAGGTGCTGGTGATGACGGTGAACCCCGGCTTTGGCGGTCAGAAGTTCATCGAGTCGATGCTCCCCAAGATCCGGGAGCTCCGCGGCTGGATCGACCAGGACGAGCTCGGCGTCGCCCTCGAGGTCGACGGTGGCATCGCGCCCGGAACCGCCTCCCGCGCCGCCGCTGCCGGGGCCGACGTCTTCGTCGCGGGAAGCGCGGTGTTCGGGGCGCCGGACTACGCGGCGGCGATCGCCGCCCTGCGCGAAGAGATCGGGGAGGCGAGGGGCACGTCGTCCTGAGCGACGCGCCCGGCCGGGGTCAGCGCTCTTCGAAACGGCCGAGCTTTTCGGCGTGCTTCACGTTGCGCCCCTCGACCAGCAGGATCACCGACTCGGCGACGTTGGTGGCGTGGTCGGCAACGCGCTCGAGGTTCTTGGCGACGAAGATCATGTCGATCTCCTGCTCGGACGCGTCGGGGTGCTCGCGGATCTCGCGCAACGCTTCCCGCACGACGCGGTCCTGATCCTCGTCGACCTGATCGTCGTCTCGAAGCAGCTTGCGCGCCTTGTCGGCGTCGCGCTCGACGAAGGCGTCGAGGGCGCCGCGCAGGATCTGCTTCGCGTGGATCACCAGGCTTTCGAGACTCGGCGGGAGCGGCACCGGGGCGCGGCTCGCGAGTCGTTTGGTGCACTTGGCGATGTTGCGCGCGAGGTCACCCACCCGCTCCAGGTCGGTGGCGATCGCTTTGGCGGCGAGCACCCGTCGCAGATCCTCGGCGACGGGCGACTGGAGCGCGATCGCCCGCAAGATGGACTCGTCCACTTCGACGTCGAGCTGGTCGATCTCGAGATCGTCGTCGGCGACTTGGTCCGCGAGCCCGGAGTCGCGCTCTTCGAGCGAGCGCAAGGCCTTGTCGAGGATCGCCTCACACGCGACCGCCATCTGCAGCACGAGCGTGTGCACATTGTTGAGGGCGGCGTCGAGGGTGCGGCTCATCGTTTCCTCCCGGCGCGATTGGGCCAGACGGACAATCCGGGGGAATACGGGAAACGGTAGCGAATCCTCTGGGTGGAGCGGTGGGTCGCCTCACTCGTCGGTGTCGACGGCGGCTCGCGGGATCTCGACCCAGAAGCAAGAGCCCTCGCCGGGAGTGGAATCGAGACCGACGTCGCCGCGCAAGCCCTCCTGCACCAGGTGCTTGACGATCGCGAGCCCGAGGCCGGTGCCACCCAGGCCGCGCGAGCGGCCCGGGTCGACACGGTAGAAGCGTTCGAACACCCGCCCGTGATGGCGGGTCGCGATCCCCGGTCCGTTGTCGCGCACCTCGACCCGGACCCGCTCGGCTCCCGCGGGCCGGACGGCGACGACCACCGTGCCGCCGGCGGGGGTGTACTTGATCGCGTTGTCGATCAGGTTGCCCAGCACCTGTTCGTAGGCCCGACGGTCTCCCGTGATCGCGGTGTCACCGTCCACCTCGAGTGAGGTGTCGATCTGCGCGGCCCGGGAGCGGGTCTCGAAGTCGCGGAGCAGCGAACGGGCGACCTCGCTCGCCGAGAAGGGGCGCGCTTCAAAGGTCAGCGAACCGCCCTCGATCCGGGAGAGCTCGAGGAGATCTTCGACGAGGGCCGCCAGACGCTTGGAGTTGTTGAGGATCGCCTCGACGGCGCGTTTCGAGGTGGGGTCGTTGGCCTCGCGGTCGGCGAGGATCTCGGCGTAGCCGCGCACCGCGGCGAGCGGTGTCTTGATCTCGTGGGACGCGTTCGCCAGGAAGTCGCTCCGCGCCTTCTCGGCGCGCCGCAGTTCGCTGACGTCGTGAAAGAGCGCAACCGCACCGACGGGGGTGGCGTCGTCGCCGTCGGGCGCGGGGAGCGGCGAGACCCGGTACCGCACGAAGAGCTGGCCGGCGCTCCCGAGCCGCAGCTCCCCCGCACGCGTTTCCCCCGCCAAGGCCGCCTCGATCTCGTCGAGCACCGCGCGGTCGCGCACGACTTCGAGCATGGTGCGCCCGAGCGGCGCCTCGGGCACGGAGAACAACGCGCCCAGACGCTCGTTGGCGAAGAGCACGCGCCCCTCGGCGGACACCACGAGAAAGGCGTCTTCGATCGCGCCGATGACCGTCTCGAGACGATCGCGCAGCTCGGTTTCGTCGATGACCCGCCGGCGCATCGACGCCACCCAGTGGTTGAGGGCGCGGGCGCCGCGCGCCCACTCCGGGCTCCCCTGCTCGTCGAGCGCCCGGCTGTCGCGCGGGCTCTCTCGGGCCTCGTCGGCGAACGCTGCGATCCGCTCCAGACCCCGCCGTGTGGCGAGCGCCTGGTAGCGGAACGCCGCCGCAAAGCCGCCCCCCACGGCGATCGCGGCGACCGCCAGCCCCGGGGAGTCCGCGCGCAGCAGGGCCCAGAGCGAGATCGCGAGACACCCGGCCGCCGCGCTCGCGGCGCTCCACCGCGCGATGGCTCGGGTCTCGGCAGGCACCGTCCTACTCGGCGATTCGGTAGCCGACGCCGCGAACGGTCTCGATCGCGTCGCCGGCGCTTCCCAGCTTTTCCCTGAGGCGTTTGAGGTGGGTGTCGATGGTCCGGAGCGTCACGGTGATGTCGGACCCCCAGGCGTTCTCGAGCAACCGTTCCCGAGAGAGCACGTGACCGGGGCGCCGCATCAGGGCGGCGAGAAGCCGGAATTCTTTCGCGGTCAGCCGGATGTCCCGGCCCATCGCGCTGCACCGGTGCCGTTCGAGGTCGAGGGAGATCCCGCGGTGGTCGAGGAGGTTCTCGGCGGACTCGGCCCCCGCGCCCCGTCGGCGCAACAGCGCGCGCACCCGGAGCGCGAGCTCGCGGGGACTGAAGGGCTTGGTGACGTAGTCGTCGGCACCGAGCTCGAAGCCCACGATCCGATCCACCTCTTCGGACTTCGCCGTCAGCATGAGGATCGGCAGGTCCTCGGTGGCGGGTCGTCCGCGCAGGTGACGACAGACCTCGGTGCCGGGCATGTCGGGGAGCATCAGATCGAGGACCAGGAGGTCGGGGGCCGCCTGCTGCACTTTGCCCAGCGCGTCGCGCCCGGTGGCGGCGGTCTCCACCTCGTACCCGGCATCCCCGAGAGCGAGCTGCACCAGGTCCTGCAGATCGGGCTCGTCGTCCACCACGAGGATTCGCTCAGCCATCGTCTCGAACCATAATGCGGGCCCGTCTGAGCGCCCAGCGGCCCACCGGGGTTGCCGAGAATCGCCTTCGGAACTTCATAGAGGGAAGGAGCCGCCTCTCGCGGCGGGCGCGGATGGTCGGGGCGACTGGATTCGAACCAGCGACCTCTTCGTCCCGAACGAAGCGCGCTACCAAACTGCGCCACGCCCCGACGGGCGGCAGTATGGCGTGTCGAAGCCCGAGTGCAATTTGTCCGACGCCAGGGACCTAAAAAACTTCGGAAAACTGGTGGTTTTGTCGAATTTCTGCACATGAGTTGCACAAATCGGCCGAAGAAGAACGGTGAATCGTCGCGTTGACATTAAATCGCTCTGGTGCGAGCATGGCGCTCCGGGTGCCGGAGGGATCAAAGCGTGGTCCGTCGAGCACTCGTAGCGGCTGAAGTCGAACCCCGGCATTCCCGGGTCTCGGCGGGGATCGAGACTCCGATGGATCACACGCACCTGGCCTGGGAGTTCGCCGAGCTCTTCGCCGACCTCGACACCGACGAGATCAACGAGCTTCTCGCGAAGAACGTACCGATCGAGACCCTGGAGTTCTTCGAGAAGTACGGGGACGACTTCGGACGCGCGGCCGGAGTCGCAGGGGAAACCCTACGGCGACTGCCGAACCTCATGCTGATGGGGTACCTGCTTCGCGTCCTCGAGGAGCGAATCCTCGATCCCGACCTCGAACCCGAGGCCTGAACCCCACAGATTGGGGCGCCGTTGACCCCACCCGGGGGAGTCTTGTAGCTTCGATTCCCCCGAGGCGATGCTGTCCGACGCCCGTTCCGCGGCGTCGTTTTTTTTGGCCGGCCATCGCCAGGAGGATGCCGTGAGTGACCGCGTGCCGATGACGCCGCAGGGGCGGGAGCGCCTCGACGAGGAGCTCAAGCATCTGAAGAAGGTCGAGCGGCCGGCCATCGTCAAGGCGATCGAAGAAGCGCGGGCCCACGGCGATCTGTCCGAGAACGCGGAGTATCACGCGGCCAAGGAGAAGCAGGGGATGATCGAGGGCCGGATCGCGCTGGTCGAGGACCGACTGGCCCGCGCCCAGGTGATCGACCCCCGTGGCCAGAGCCCCGACGCCGTGCGCTTCGGCGCCACCGTCGTGCTGAACGACGTCGAGAGCGACGAAGAGGTCCGCTACGTGATCGTCGGCGAGGACGAGGCGGACGCCGCCGAGGGCCGCATCTCGATCAGCTCACCGGTGGCCCGCGCGCTGATGGGCAAGGCGGTGGACGACGAGGTCCAAGTGACGGTGCCCCGCGGCACCCGCGAGTTCGAGATCGTGGAGATTCGGTACGAATAACGCCAGAATATTCTGCCATTCCCCGGTAGCTCAGTTGGTAGAGCAGTCGGCTGTTAACCGACTTGTCGCAGGTTCGAGTCCTGCCCGGGGAGCCACCTCCAACGCGGGGTCTCCGTTGATTTCCACGCACCGACCGAGCCCTTCGACCCGAAGCGCGTGGCGGGCGCTGGCCGTGCTGGGCGTGCTGGCCATCGCCGCCGCGCCCACCGTGGCCACCGCCCAAGCCTGGGTGAGCGGCGATCGGGTCTTGAACCTCCGCACCGGCGCCGGCGAGAACGATCACGCGATCGGCGTGCTGCGCACGGGCGATCCCGTGACGATCCTGCGCCGCGACGGCGGTTGGGTCGAGGTGCGCGACGAGCGCGGACGCGAGGGCTGGGTGCTCGGCTCCTACCTGACCAACGAAGCACCGCCGCGGGTGCTCCTCGCGGATCGGGTGAGCGAGCTCGAGGCCGAGCTCGCCAGCGCCCGCGGAGAGGCGGACAGCCTGCGCGGCGACAACGAAACCCTGCGCAGCGCCGACGCCGAGGCTGCGCTCGAGATCGAGCGGCTCACCCGGGAGAACATGGAGTACAAGGCGGGCGAGCGCTGGCCCTTCCTGATCACCGGCGCCTCGATCCTCGCCGCCGGGATGGTGCTGGGACTGATCGGGCAGTGGGTCTTCTCGAAGCGCTCCCGGGGCGGGCGGATCCGCTTCTAGCCCGCGGCGCGGGCCCTAGGGGAAGACACCCCGGGTGCGCTTGGCTTCCTTCACCCGCTCGACGCCGAGCATCATGGCGGCGCTACGCAGACTCACGCCGCGCTCCTTGGCCATGTAGTGGACGGCCTGGAAGGCCTTCACCATCAACCGCTCGAGCTTCTCGTTCACCTCCTGCTCCGACCAGAAGAACTGGGCGAGACCCTGGACCCACTCGAAGTAGGACACGGTGACGCCACCGGCATTGGCCAGGATGTCCGGGACCACGATGATGCCGCGGTCGGCGAGGATCGCGTCGGCCTCGAGGGTGGTCGGGCCGTTGGCGCCCTCGACGACGAGCTTGCAGTCGAGCTCGTGGGCGTTGAGCTCGGTGATCTGGTTCTGGATCGCCGCGGGGATCAGGATGTCACAGGGGAGCTCGAGGATCTCGTGGTTGGTGACGCCGTCGGCGCCGGGGAAGCCCTGGAGTTCGCCGTGTTCGTCGCTCCACGATGCGAGGGCCTCGAGGTCGAGGCCGTTGGCGTTGTAGACGCCGCCGCCCACGTCCGAGATCGCCACGACCCTGGCGCCGCGCTCATCGGCGAGCTCGGCGGCGGCCCGGCCGACGTTGCCAAAGCCCTGGACCACGACCCGACTCTCGGGAAAGTGGAGCCCGTACTCGCGACACGCCTCGGAGGCGCAGATGATCACCCCGCGGCCGGTGGCCTCGCTGCGCCCCTCGGAGCCCCCGAGCTGGATCGGCTTGCCCGTCACCACGCCGGGCACCGCGTAGCCCTTCTGCTGGGAGTAGGTGTCCATGATCCAGGCCATGACCTGTTGGTCGGTCCCGAGGTCGGGGGCGGGGATGTCGCGGTCGGGACCGATCACCGGGATGATCTCGGAGGTGAAGCGCCGGGTGATGCGCTGGACCTCGGAGCGCGAGAGCGCGCGCGGGTCGATCCGCACACCGCCCTTCGCCCCACCGAAGGGAAGCTCCATGATCGCGCACTTCCAGGTCATCCAGATCGCCAGGGCCGTCACTTCGCCGAGGTCGACGTCGACGTCGTAGCGGATCCCGCCCTTGGTGGGACCCATCGTGAGGAGGTGCTGGACCCGATAGCCGAAGACCGTCTCGACCGTGTCGTAGTCGTCTCGGCGAAAGGGGAAGGAGACGACGTGGGCGCGCTGGGGGGTGCGCAGCCGCTCCCAGACGTTGCTATCGAGCCCCATCTGCTCTGCACAGGAGTCGAGCTGGGCCACCGCCAGGCGGTACATGGGGGTGTCCCATTCGAGGCGAGCGGGTGCGCTGGTCATGGGAGCTGATTCGACCGCTCTCCGTCCGGACTTGACGGGTTCCGGCCCGGGGGCGCGGCGGCGGGACCGGGGCGGCCGGGGCGCTAGCCCGAGGCCGAGAGGAAGCCGCCGACGCGTTCGGCGCGGTCCTTGGCGGCGAGCATCACCACGTGGTCACCGGGGGAGATCTGGAAGTCGCCGCGGGGGATGAACACCTGGCCCTCGTGCTGGACGGCGATCACGATGGCCCCCCGTAGGCGCTCGGCCACGCTGTGGATGGGCCCGCGGCACAGCGGGCTCTTCTCGTCGACCTCGCCCTCGAAGACCTCCATCCCCTCCTGGAGGAGCGTCGTCACCGAGACCACGCGGTCGCCGCGGATGTAGCTCAGCGCCAGGTCGATGGTGAGCTGGCGCGGGACGATCGGGGCGTCGATCCCGATGTCGCCGACCAGGCTCGCGATCGCCGGGTTGTCCACCAGGGCGAAGGCGCGGTGACAGCCGAGACGCTTGGCGAGGAGCGCCGCCACGAGGTTGGTCTCGTGGTCGTCGGTGGCCGCGACGAAGGTCGAGACCTGCTCGATCTCCTCCTCCTCGAGGAGGGTCTGGTCGGTGGCCAGCCCGTGGACGACCAGGGTCTCGTCGAGCTGGCCACTGGCGTCGGTGGCGCGCTCGGGATCCTCTTCGATGAGCGTGACCCGCGGGTGGCGGCGCTGCTGCTGCTGGTCGTCGTAGAAGAGCTCGCCCACCGCCTCCCGGCCCTCGTCGGACTCGAGCCGACGCGCCAGCTCGAGGCCGACGTCGGTCCCGCCGGCGATCATCACGTGGGGGCGCCCGGCGTGCTCGGTCCCGAGCAGCCCGAGCACGGCGGGGAGGTGGTCGCGACCGACGGCAAAGTAGGCGATGTCGCCTTCGCGGATCTCGTCGGCCCCGCGCGGAATCACCCAGTCGCCACCGCGCCGGATCGCCGCGACCAGGGTGGGCGTGCCGGCGAACATCAGGTCGACGTTGTGGATCGCGAGACCCGCGAAGTCCGAGCGCGCCGAGATCGCGAAGCCCACCACCAGTAGATCGCCGCCCAGAAAGGAGCACACGTCGCGGGCGCCCGGCACGGCGAGGAGGCTCGCGATCTTCTCCGCCGCCGCGACGGTGGGGTTGACCGCCAGGGTGTCGCTCTCCCGGCTCTGCTGGCGCAGCCGCTCGAAGGAACGCGAGTGGTCGGGATCGCGTACCCGCACGATCAAGCGCGGCACATCGAAGGAGGCGGCGAGAAGCCCGGCGATCAGATTCGCCTCATCGGACTGGGTCACCGCGACGACCAGCTCGGCGCGCTCGATGCCCGCGCGGCGCAGCGCCGCCCCGGTGGTGCCGTTGCCCTCGAGCACCCGGACGTCGCCGAGCTGGCTCACCAGCTCCGCCGCCACGTCGCGGTCGCGCTCGACGAGGGTGACGTCGCGGCCCTGCCCCGCCAGAAGCTCGGCCAGGGTCGAGCCGACGAGCCCGCCGCCCACCACGAGGATTCCGTGACGTCCCTCGGTCGCGCTCGTGGAAGCCATACTCTCCTTTCGGCCGACCGGGCCCGCCGCTGTGGCCCGCGCGGTCTAGAGCTGCGCGGGGATCAGGGCCATCGCGGCGATCCCGGTCGCCGCGCAGGCCAGCGCGATCAAGAAGGTATATCCGACCACCTCGCCAAAGCGGAGTCGTGTGACCGCGAGGATGGGAATTGCGAAGAAGGGCTGGATCAGGTTGGTGGTCGAGTCGCCGTAGGCGTAGGCGAACATGGTCGTCACCACCGAGACCCCGAGCTCCTCGCCGGCGGGAATCAGATAGGGTGCCTCGATCAACCACTTCGACCCCGCCGAGGGGACGAAGAGGTTGAGGAACCCCGAGTAGAGGTAGACCGCGGTCGGGAAGGTCTCGGTGGAGGCGATGCGCTTGAAGAGCTCCTCGAGCCAGGGCCCGAGACGCGTGCCGTTCATCAGCCCGAAGATGCCCGCGTAGAACGGAAACTGGACGATGATGCCCCAGGCCGTATCGACGCCGCGGCGACAGGCGCGCAGAAACGAGACCGGCCGTTGGTGGAGCAGCAACGCGGCGGCCAGGAAGGTCATGTTGTAGGCGTTGATCGTCCACGCGCGCCCGAACCCCTTCTCGACGATCTGGCTGCCGAGGGCCCACAGGATCAACAGCGCCGCCAGCCACACCCAGCCGCGGAAGAGCTCGAGGTGGTCGGCCGGGGTGCGCGGCGGGTCGGGCTCGGGCGGCGGCTCCGGCAGGATCGCGTCCACCTGCTCGCGACTGAGCGAGACGACGTCGGAGGCGCGACGCGGGTGGATCGCGAGACAGGCGAGGACCCCCACCACGGCGATCACCACCATGTAGACGAGGTTGAAGCTCGAGAAGAGGGTCTCGGAGACGGGGTAGATGCGGTCGATCACCGGGGGGCCGCTCTTCGGGTCGAGGAGCGGGTTGTTGTCGGCGGTCGCGAGGATGAGGGGCGCCGAGCTCGAGAGCCCGCTCTGCCACACCGTCCCGAGCCCGACGTAGGCGGAGGCCACCAGCACGCGGATATCGACCTTCGGGTTGCGACGCGCCACGAAGGGCACGAAGAGTGCGCACGCGACCAGACAGAAGGCCCAGTTGAGATAGGCCGTCGCCATCGAGAAGAGCGCCGCGAGGGCCACCGCCTGGAGTGGGCGTGCCGGATTGGGGAGCGAGGCGATCCGGTCGAGCAGCCGGTAGACCGGGCGCGAGGCGACGCAGGCGTAGGCCGCCACCATCGCGATCGAGAACTGCATCGAGAGCCCCAGCAGCACCCAGAGCCCACCGCCCCAGCCCTCGAGCGCCTCGCCGACGCTGGCGCCCGCACCGAACACCGCGACGAGCAGGGCCACGCTCGTGAGCATCATGCAGATCACCCACGAATCGGGGACCCAACGCTCGGTGAAGCGGCTGAGACCCGCCCCGGCGTCGCGGACCAGATCGAGGGCGGCCACGCGTCAGCCGATCGGGGCGTAGCGGGTGCGGGCGTCGCCGGGCGAGAGCCTGGCCGCCTGGGCGATCGTCTCGAGACGCGTCGCGTCGTCGAGGTCTCCCGGCTCCACCCGAAGCTGGAGCGCCCGGGCGCGGCGGTACCAGTCGCTCTCCACGTCGACGTCGCGCACCCGGGTGCGTCCGGTCTCGGCGTCCATCAGCTCCGAGAAGGGAACCGGGACGATGCGCTCGGCCTGACGCGTGATCAGGACGTCGCGGGTGCCGTCGAGGACCGCCTGGGCCGCGCCGGCGCCGAGGTCGCGGGTGTAATCGCGGTCGAAGGCGGTGGGCTTGCCACAGCGGAGCTCGTAGCCGACGTCCTTCTCCCCGGTGGCGATCTTGACGCCCCGCGCTGCCAGGGTGTCGGAGACGGCACCGCGGACCACGCGGCCCAAGGGGACGTCGGCCAGCCGGATGTGGCCGTGCTCGTCCCGGGCGACGTCGCGCAGCATCTCGAGGTCGGTGGGGTCGAGACGCTCGGCGATGCCTTCCGCGATCACCACCACGCCGTCCTCACGACCCTGGGCGAGTCGCTTCACCACGGCCCCCTCGACGGTGCGCACGACGTCGTCCAGTCGGATCGGGCCCTCGGGAAACTCCTCGGGGATGATCGCGATCGGCGCCCCCGCCGCCTTGGCGGCCCCGAGGGCCAACGCGCCCGACTTGCGGCCCATCAGCACGACGAAGAACCAGCGGTGGGTGGTCCGGCAGTCCTCGATCAGATTCTCCACGACGACGGCGGCGTGTTCGCGGGCCGTCTCGTAGCCAAAGGTCGGGATCCCGGCCGGCAGCGGCAGGTCGTTGTCGATGGTCTTGGGGACGTGTACGACCTGGAGCCGGCCCCCGGCCGCGTCGGAGACGGACTTCGCCGAGAAGGCGGTGTCGTCGCCGCCGATCGTGATGAGCGCATCGACCCCGAGGGTCTCGAGGGACTGCACCACGCGGGCGAGGTCGTCGGGGTTCTTGGTGGGGTTGGCCCGGGCCGAGTGGAGGATCGAGCCACCCCGCAGGTGCACGGTCTCGACGTCGTCGAGGGTGAGCTCCCGTACGTGATCGGTGTCCCCGGCCATCAGCCACTTGAAGCCGGAGAGACAGCCCAGCACCCGCGCGCCGCCGCGCAGCGCCACCGTCGCCGCCGCCCCGATCACCCCGTTGATCCCGGGGGCGGGCCCCCCGCCCACCAGAATCCCGATCGTCTTCATCGCGTCCTCCTGTCCGCCGCCGCGAAGCGGGGCCCCCGGCCCTCTCCCCGATTCGCCGGTCGCCCGGTCCCTGGATCCGGGCTCGCGCCGCGGCGGACCGGCAGGATAGTGAGGCGGGTGCCCCGCACCAGGTGTCGGAGCGCGGGGCTACGGAGTCTGTGCTCAGCGACCGCTCGCGTCGTAACGGGTGCGGAACCAGCGCAGCAGGTCGCGTTCGTCTCCGCGCTCGGCGGGGCGGGCCGGCGGAGCCGGCACCCGGGGCGGCGCGGTCTCGCGGGGCTCCAGCGCGCGCATCACCTCGACCGCGAGCCGGCGAAATTCTCGGTGGACCGCGGTGCCGCGGGCGTCGTGGAGCACCGAGCGAGGCCGGTCCGACTCGGAGTTCAGCAGCTCGAGACGCGGGCTCCGAGAGAGCTCGACGTCGAAGCGGCGCCAGCCGCGGCGGGCGATCTCGTCCCGCAGGGCCCGGGCGAGGAGCGGGCCCGAGGGCGAGATGCGCGTGCGCCGGTCGACCAGGGTCTGCAGCACCCGCACCCGTGCCGGGTGGGGCGCGAGGCTCAGAAGCTTTTCGACCTCCAGCAGCGAGGCGTGATCCGCCACCGGTGCGATCACCAGGTCGGCGGCGTGGAGGGCGCACACGGTCAGCCGTTCGAGGTCGCTCTTGGTGTCGACGATCACCAGGCCACTGCGCGCCGTCGCCTCGAGACACGCGCGCAGGGCGGCGGGCGACTCGGCGCTCCCGCGCAGCGCCGCGAGGTCGCCCGTGGAGGGCACCCAGTCGACGCCGTACTGGCCGGTCTGGATGACCCCGTCGAGGCGGCCCCGCGCCCAGCCGTCGGCGAGGTCGCGCCCGGGCTTCGCGTCGGTCACCCCGAACATCCGATCGACGACCCGCTGGTCGTCCGTCGAGAGCACGAGGATCGGGAGGTCTTCGTCGAGGGCCCGGAGAAAGATGGCGAGGTTGGTGGCGACCGTGGTCTTCCCGACCCCCCCTTTGTTGGAGATGACGGCGAGCACACGGATGGCGTCGGGTGCGAGAGACGGAGACGGCACCGGAATAGGGTACCATCGCCCCGTGCGAGTCGCGGCCGTCATCCCGGCACGCTACGGCGCGAGCCGACTCCCCGGGAAACCGCTGGTCGAGATCGCCGGGCGACCGATGATCCAATGGGTCTACGACGGCTGCTGCGCCGCGGGTCGTGTCGACCGAGTGCTGGTCGCCACCGACGACGCGCGGATCGCCCAGACCTGCCGCGGCTTCGGCGCCGAAACCGTGATGACGGCGGTGGACCATCCGAGCGGCACCGATCGGGTGGCCGAGGCGGCGGCGGGCCTCGACTGCGACGTGATCGTGAACGTCCAAGGGGACGAACCGATGATCCGCGGCGACGTGGTCGACGCCGCCGTCGACGTCCTCGCCCGCGACGACGAGCTCCCGATGGCCACCCTCGCCCACCCGGTCGAGGGCGCCGCCCTCGACGACCCGAACCGCGTCAAGGTCACCCTCGATCACCGCGGTCGCGCCCTCTACTTCTCCCGCAGCCGGATCCCCTACCCACGCAACGAGGAGATCGCGGGCCTGCGCACCTGGCAGCACATCGGCCTCTACGCCTACCGCCGCGACTTCCTCGAGACCTTCGTCGGCCTCTATCCCTCCCCGCTCGAACGCTGCGAGGGCCTCGAGCAGCTCCGCGCCCTCGAGAACGGCTTTCCGATCGGCGTCGGCATCGTCGAGGGATGGGAGAGCATCCCGGTCGACGTGCCCGAGGACGTCGCGAAGGTGGAGGCGGCGCTGGGGCGCGCCTGAACCGCATCGCGCGAGGTGGGGTGTCCCGGTACGACGATGCCGGGCGCCGGTGCATCGCAGAGTCGACGCCGGCCTTGCCCTTTGCGTACAGGAGACGTCCCCCTTCTTGTTCGCGAAGAGGGATTGTCGAAGTAGAAGAGACCGGTTCGCGGACCCCGAGACAGTCGATGGGTCGCGCGCCGAACGGAGCCATGCGGTGAATCCAACGAGCGGATGGACAAACGGGGAGCCGGTCCAACGCCACGGCGATCGCACGCGAAGGAGCCGGGGTTCCCGGAGCGCAACTCGAGCGCAGGCCGCCTGGGTCGTCGCGCGTCGATGAGTTCGCGGAGACCACCGAGGTCCAAAGCGGCCGAGCCATTGCGCGGAGGGAGCCCCCGGCTCCTTCGCGCTCTGGGCTCGCTGGTGAGGCACCGGGGCGGTCGGGAGCTCCGCAGGAACTTGGGTGATGTGCGGGGTCAGCCGTAGTGAACTTCGCTCGCCTACGGCTCGCTGCGCGCCAAGGGATCTATGATCCCTTGGCTTGCCCCCCATAGATCCTCTCCGTGCGCCCCGCCCACTCTTTCTCGCGGAGCTTGAACTTCTGGATCTTCCCGGTGCTGGTCTTGGGCAGGTCGATGAACTCGATCGCCTTGGGGCACTTGTAGTGGGCGAGGCGTTCGCGACAGAAGTCGATGACCTCCTGCTCGGTGGGGCTCGCGCCCTCGCGCAGGCTGACGAAGGCCTTGGGGACCTCTCCCCACTTCTCGTGGGGCATCGACACCACCGCGCACTCGAGCACGTCGGGGTGCTTCACGACGGTGTGCTCGACCTCGATGGTCGAGATGTTCTCGCCCCCGGAGATGATGATGTCCTTCTTGCGATCGCGGAGCTCGATGTAGCCGTCCGGGTGCATCACCCCGATGTCCCCGGAGTGAAACCAGCCGCCGCGGAATGCCTCGGCCGTCGCCTCCGGGTCCTCGAAGTAGCCCTTCATGACGTTGTTGCCCGTCATGACCACCTCGCCCATCTCTTCGGCGTTGGGGGCCACGTCGTTCATCCGGTCGTCGACCACCCGCACGTAGGCGGCCGTGTGGAAGGGCACGCCCTGTCGCGACATCACCTGCGCCCGGCCCTCGGTGTCGAGCTGGTCCCAGCCCTCTTGCATCTCGCAGAAGGTGTGCGGGCCGTAGGTCTCGGTCAGGCCGTAGAGGTGGGTCACCTTGATGCCGAGCTCCTCCATCGTGGCGAGCAGGGTCGGCGAGGGCGGCGCGCCCCCGGTGGCGACGCGGATCGGCGGGTCGAAGTGGATGCCCTGGGCAGCGGGCGACTCCGCCAACATCAACAGCACCGTCGGGGCGCCGTTGAAGTGGGTGACGTTCTCGCTCTGGATGAGCTCGACGATCTTCGGGGGGTCGACGGCGCGCAGCATCACGTGTTTCCCCCCCACCCCGCTCACCGACCAGGGAAAACACCAGCCGTTGCAGTGGAAGAGCGGGAGCGTCCACAGGAAGGCGCTCTCGCGATCGAGCCGGTGCGAGCTCATCGCGCCCACCGCGTTCAGGTAGGCGCCGCGGTGGGTGTACATCACGCCCTTGGGCCGACCCGTCGTCCCCGAGGTGTAGTTGATCGAGGTCGTCCGGAACTCGTCGTCGATGTCGTTCACGATCGGCAGGACGTCGGCCCCCGCCGACCACTCCGCGTAGGTGGGGCCGTCGAGGGGGGTCCCGGTCATTCCCGCCACCGGGTCTTCCACGTTCACGAACGCGGGGTTCGCGTCGAGGGGGTGGGGGATGTCGCGGACGATGGGCGCGAGCTCGGGGTCGACCATCACGAGCTTCGCCCCGGAGTGGTTCAGGATGTAGCCCACCTCTTCGGACTTGAGCCGCGTGTTGATCGCCACCAGCACGGCGTGCACCTGGAGCACGGCGAAGTGGGCGGCGAGGAGCTCGGGCACGTTGGGGGCGAGGAAGGCCACCCGGTCGCCGGGGCCGATCCCGGCCCGGCGCAACGCGCCGGCGAAGCGACCGATCAGCGCCCCGAATTCCGCCCAGCTCCAGCGCTGGTCGCCGTAGACGCAGGCGGTCTGCTGGGGAAAGACGTGGAGGGTGCGCTCGAGGAGCGATAGCGGAGACAGCGGCTTGTCGTACACGCGGAGTTCGTCGGACATGGCCGGAGAGTCTAGACGGAAATCGCCCCGAAGGCGCCTCGAGGAGCCGCAGCGGCCCCCCGAACGCGGGGCGCTGGACCGTCGCCGCCCGGCCCGCCCGGATGTCGAGGTCGCTTAGGGGCCCGGCAGGCGACGTCGCGACGCGGCACCGAACATTGCGCCAAGAGCTGCGAGGGTCGCCAGCGTTCCGGTCGGCTCGGGGACGATGTAGGCGATGTCGTCGAGACCGTTCATGAGCACGGCATCGTTGTTCACCACCTCGATACTCGCGATCGAACCGGTGAGACACACGAACTGAAACTGCATCATTCCTGCGGGCAGCGGAACACTGTCGATCATCGTATCGCTGGCGTCGAAGGACGTAATGACCGAGCCCGCCGTCGACGACATCTGCGTGCGCGCCTCAAAGGCGACCTCCGCCGCGGGCGGGTCGAAGTCGATCGTTCCGGTGCCGCTCGGAAGCACCATCCACGCCCGAGACCCCGTTGCGTAGAGAGACGGCTCGGCTGCGAAGCCCGCCCATTGCTCGCCGTCGAAGGTCGCGGTGCCCGGCGGCGTGCCGATCGTGAAGGATTCGCCGCCGGCTGCGTTGGTCTGAAAACTCTCGAAACTATCCGAGACATCGGGCGGCCCCGATAGGCTCTGGCACTCTGCAGCGAAGCCCGGGGCCGGCGTGGTGATCATCGCGGCCGTGACTGCGAGCACAAAACGAATCCTCATTTCCCCTCCTCCGCCCCTGTCGCGTAGACGCGCGCGGGGCTGTCCCTAGAGCTACGCCCGGAGGAGGGAGAGGGTTTCCGTTCTTGCGGTTGCCGGTTGCGACAACGCCCGTGCTGGCGTGGCAACACCTCCGTCAGAAGCCGATTGCGATCTGCGTATAGAGGTAATTGGAGTCGCCCTGGTCGTTGGAGGTGGGCGCGTCGTCGATGAACTCGCCGGCGAAGAGACGTGCATATCCGCCCTCCAAGGTCACGTTCTCGGGGAGGATCCTCCAACGCACCCGGAGCTCGAGCTGCGAGCCGACGAAGCTCCCCGAGTTGCCCGAGGGGTCGCGCACGCCGGCGGGCACCCACGCGTCGCGTTTGTCGGCGAGCCAGTAGCCGCGGAAGGCGACGAAGGCGCTGAGGGTCGGCGCCGGCTTCAGCTGGAGCCGGAGACCCGGGGTGTGGACGTTGGTGCGGGCAAAGGCCCCGTAGATCCCCGTCGGCCCGAAGTCGAAACGCCGGGCGCCGAACAGGGTAAAGAAGCGGTTGTTGTCCCCGTCGTCCGGGTCGTCGTCACCGCTCGCGTAGTCGTACTGGAGCACCAGCCGGGGAGACGCGCGGGTGGCGAAGCTGTAGCCGAGCTCGGCGTGGTGGAAGTGCGCGAAGTGGTCGAGCTGTCTCCCGCTCGTCACCGTGCGCGAGTCGCCGAACTGGAGCGCGGTCTCCACCTGGTAGTCGAAACGGCCGGTCGCGGGGGTTCGGAACACCCGGAACCCGGGGGTCCACAGCTCGCGGGCCAGGCTGGGTCGGCTGGGCCGATCGTCCTCGTCGAAGCCGAAGAAGAAGAGCTCGCCGCGCCCGAGGTCGCGGGGTAGATCGCGCGCCGCGAAGAGACCGAAGAACTGGGCGGCGAAGCTCTCCTCGTCGTTGCGGATCTTGTTGTTCTCGAGCTTGTCACGGTCCCGCGGCAGACGCCGCACCGGGAGCGCATAGAAGCCGCGGAGCTCCGCCCCGCCCGCGCCGCGCCACCGCAGGTCGAGCCCGGTGAATCCGTTGATCGTGTTGCGGAAGCGGTTGCGCGCGACGAAGCGGCGGCTGCCGACGTCCATCGTGATTCGGCCGAAGCGTGCCGCCAGGGTGCCGCCCAACACGTCCTCACGGCGCAGCTCCAGATAGGCGCGGAGCGCCTCGGCGCTGTTCACGATCGTGGTGTTCAGCAGGGCGTCGCCGTTGCGCTCGGCCCGCGAGTCCTGGAGCTCCCCCCCGACCCAGAGCCCGTCGAGCAGACGCAGACGAGCGTGGACGAGGGTGCGCAGGACGATGACGTCGGTGTTGCCCGGGTTCCCGACGCGAAACTGTTCGTCGAGGTACTCGTAGCGGGTGCGGTGCTGGACCCGGATCGAGAGCCGCTCGGGCAACACCTCGTCGAGGCTGCGGGGGGTCCACTCCGCGCGGGCGCCGGAGGCTCCCGAGACCAGGATCGCGAGGAGACTCCACACATGGATCCGGGGCAGGGCCCGGCACCGGGATCGTCGCAGCACCGCACTCCCCGCGATTCGCGAGCGCTATTCCCGCTCGGGAATAGCGAGTGGCGGGGTATAGCCCCCCTCGGCGGAGCCCTCAAACGGCGGTAGCCTCCGGCGCGATGACGGTCTGGCACGTGGTCGGTGGCGCGCTGGCGGGCATGGCGATCGGGGCGCTGCTCGCCGGCGTGGTCCAGCGCTCGGACGACGCGGATCCCTCGGGGCGCCAAGACGGGCGGCTCGCCGCGCAGCGCGGCGCCGCCCTCGGACCCGACGACGCGCGGATCGGGGGCATCCGGGTGACCCTCGAAACCGGCTCCGTGAACGGTGCCGGCACCCATCGGCCCGTGTTGCTGTGGCTCGACAACGAAGAGCACGAGCTCGGCGATGGCCGTCCCTCGGAGGCCTTCGCGGCCGGCGCTCGGCACACCACGATCTTGAGCGGTCCCGGTCTCCCCCGGACCCTGGGTGCGTTGCGCCAGTCGAGCCTGGTCCTCGCGCTGTCGCTCGGCGACGCGGCGATCGGTGCGTCCTGGTACTGCGAGCGGGCTCTCGTCGAGGTGCGGCTCGAGGGGGAAGCGAGCTTCTCGCCCTACCTGGACCGGTCGCAGATCGCGTGGCTCTCGATGGGCGAACCCCCGCGCCGCTCCCCGCTCTTTGCACTGCAGTAGGCCGATGCGACGACGCCTCCCCCCCCTGTTGGTCGCCGCGGCGCTCGGATGCGCCGGCCCGCCCGGTGGTGGCGGTGGCGACCGGGGCGCCGAGCCGCCGGCTCCGGTGGCCGCGGCCCAAGAGACGCGACCGGGCATGGTGGCCCTCGGCGAGCGCGACGCGCTCGCCCGGTTCTTCACGATCATGGGCTCGCGGAAGCCGAGCCGGATGCTGGCCACGCGCGTGGTCGGCGCCCGCGCCCTTACGGTGGACACCCCCGACCGCGAGGGTCTCCT
>JANQRO010000601.1 GCA_028284525.1 Myxococcota bacterium
GCGCCCTCGTGGCCCTCGCCGCCTACGGCGCGGCGCTGGTCGGTGTCGCGGAGGTCGCCCGCCGCGCGCGGCGAGACGCCACGCCCAGCGACCACGTCCTCGCGGGGCGCGACCTGGGCTTCGCGGTGCTGCTCCTCACCCTGTACGCGACCGCCCACAGCGGCAACCTGATCCTCGCTTTTCCCGGTGCGGCCTATCGGCGCGGCTTTGCATTCCTGCTCTCTGCGGGTCTCGCGATGATGATCTTCGTCGCGTTTCACCTGATCGCCCCGCTGCGTTCGCTCGGGGCGCGTCACGGCTTCGTCACCCCCGGCGACCTCTTTCGCCACCGCTATCCCGCGAGCGCGGCCGGACGCCGGCTCCGCGTCGCCGTCGCCGCGGTGATGAGCCTCGCCCTCGCGAACTTCCTGCTCGCGCAGCTGATCGCCCTCGGTCACTTCACCTTCGTCGTCACGGGTGGGGCGGCGCCCTACTGGGTCGGCGTGCTCGCATTCACCGCGGCGATCGCGGCCTACGAGCACGCCGGCGGGATGCGCGCGGTGGCCTGGAGCGACGCGCTGCAAGGCGTACTGCTCTTTGGCGGGATGCTCTCGCTCCTGGTCTGGCTGGTGGGCGAGTCGGGTGGCCTCGCCGGACTCAGCGCGCGGGTCGCCGCGAGCCGACCGGGGGCGGTGAGCGTGCCGCCGCTCGAGGTGACCCTCAACGCCTGTAGCATCGCGCTGATCGTGGCGCTCGGTGCGATGTCCTATCCGCACGGGATCCAGCGCATCTTTGCCGCGCGCAGCGGCGCGACCTTTCGGCGCGCGATGGGGTGGATGGGCATCCTCTCGCTCTTCATGACGTTCACCATCACCTTGATCGGCGTCGCGGCGATTCCCTACCTCGAGGGGCTGGGCGTCGTCGAGAGCGACCGGGTGATCCCGCTCCTCCTGGAAGCCTGGGCGACCAGCAGCCCGCTGGCCCAGGCGATGGCGGCCCTCGTCTTCATCGCCGCGCTTGCCGCGATCATGTCGACGGCCGACTCGGTGCTGCTCTCGCTGAGCTCGATCCTGGTGGGCGATCTCTTCGATTCGCCCCGGGACGACCCGGCGACGACGCGCCGCGGCAAGCGCGCCGCCCTCGCGGTGATGGGCGGCGCCGCGGCCCTGGCGCTGGTGCCCGCCATCACCCTGTGGCGGCTCCTCGAGCTCAAGATGGAGCTCCTCATCCAGTGTGCCCCGGCGCTGGTGCTCTGCGCGCGGGGGGTGCCCGTGCGCGCCGACGCCTTGTGGGCCGGAATCGCGATCGGCACGGCGGTGGCCGCGGGTCTCTCCCTGGCGGGACACTCCCTGGTCGGCGGCGTGCACGCGGGGGTCGTGGGGGCGTTGCTCAACCTCGCAACGGTGGGGGCCTGGTCGGCCGTTGGGACCCCGCGCGAGGTGGACCGTGGCTAGCGACGAGCCCGGGCCGCAGCTGCGCCGCGTGCTGGGACGTCTCGATCTTCTGGCCCTCGCCTGGGGCGCGATGATCGGATGGGGCTGGGTGATCCTCTCGGGGGCGATGAGCGAGCGCGCCGGTACCCTCGGCTCGGCCCTGGCGTTCGCGATTGCCGGCCCGCTGATCGCGTCGATCGGTGCGCTCTACGCGGAGTTCACCGCGCGCGTCCCGCGCGCCGGCGGGGAGCTGGCCTTCTGCTTCGCGGGCCTCGGCCCCCGCTGGTCGGCGTGCTGTGGATGGGTGTTGTGTCTGGCGTACGTGGCGGTCTGTGCCTTCGAAGCCGTCGCCCTGCCACGGGTCGTGTTGCACCTCTTCCCCGTTCTCGAGACCGCGCCGCTCTACGAGATCGCCGGGGCGCCGGTCTCCCTCACCACGATCGCGCTGGGCTCGGCGGGGGTGTTGGCGATCGCCGCCGTCAACGCCCTGGGGATCCAGCCCGCCGCGTGGATGCAGATCGCGGGGAGCGCGGTGCTGGCCGTCGGCGGTCTCGCGCTCTTCGCGAGTGCCGGGGTGGCGGGGGAGGGAGTGCTGGCGGCGCCGCTCTTTACCGACCTGCGCGGGGTGCTGGCGGTGTTGATCATGACGCCGTTCCTGATGCTCGGCTTCGACGTCATCCCCCAGGTGGCGGAGGAGACCCACGCGACCCCGCGTCAGATCTACCGGGTGATCCTGATGGCGATCGCCTTCGCCGCGTGTTGGTACGCCGCGGTGCAACTCTCGATCGGGACCCTGCTCCCGGCGGAGACGCGGAACAGCGTCGAGCTCGTGCCCGTCGCCGCCGTCGAGCGCGCCACCGGCGGGGTCTGGCTCGGTCGCGTCGTGCTCGTCGGGGGCCTCTTCGGGATCCTCACGAGCTGGAACGCGATGTTCGTGGGCGCGGTGCGGCTCGTGTTCGCGATGGGTCGCGGCGGCATGGTCCCCGTCGTGTTCGGGCGGCTCCACCCGCGGACGGCGACACCCACCGCGGCGATCGTGTTTCTCGCCGCGGTGTCGTTGGCCGCGCCCTGGCTCGGGCGGCGCGCCCTCGTGTGGTTCGTCGACGCCGGCGCCTTCGCCACCGTGGTGGCCTACTTCCTGGTGGCCTGCGCCTATCTCGGTCTGCGACGCCGCGATCCCGACGCCGAGGCGATGCTCCCGATTGCGCGCTCTCCGTGGCTGGGGCGCGCGGTGCTCGCGCTCACCGCCGCCTTCGTGCTGCTCTACGTCCCGGGAAGTCCCGTTGCGCTCCGGTGGCCCGAAGAGTGGGGCATCGTCGCCGTGTGGGTCGCGATCGGGCTCGCCCTGTGCGGGCCGCGTCTCGTGGGGCGCCGCTTCGACGTCGCCGCCGCGCGACGCTCGGTGTTGGGACGCGCTGGGGACTAGCCGCGGAACAGCGCGCCCAGGTCGCGAAAGCCCTTGAACTCGAGGGCGTTGCCGCTCGGGTCGTAGAGAAAGAAGGTGCCCTGTTCGCCGGGGGCGCCGGCGAAGCGGATGCACGGAGCGATCGCGAACTCGACACCCGCCGCGGCGACGCGGTCCGCGAGGGCGCGCCACGCGTCGAAAGACAGCACCACCCCGCAGTGCGGGACCGGGACGGCCTCGCCGTCGACCGGGTGGGTCGCGCGTCGGGGGGCGGCGTCTGGGGTCTCGTGGCAGACGAGCTGGTGGCCGTAGAGGTCGAAGTCCGCCCAGGTCGAGCTGCTGCGGCCCTCGCGACATCCGAGCACCCCGGTGTAGAAGGCGCGCGCCTCCCGGAGATCGCGCACCGCGAGGGCGACGTGGAAGGGCGGGGTCGCGTCGGCGGGCGGCACGCCGCGAGTCTACTCCGCCCGCGCTCTCCCGCCGCGGCCCGCTCCTCGCCCACCCCGGCCTCGGCGGATTCCCTCGACGCGTTCCCCGCTGCCCCTAGAATGGTCGCGATGAGACGGCGACACGCCCGGACGCTCTGGTGGAGTCTCTTGGTCGGCGTCGCCGCGCTCACCGCCCTGGCGTGGCTGCCGGCGGAGCGTCTCCCCGGGCCGCTCGGGTGGGCGCGCGCTGCCCTCGGGTCTTCCGGTGCGCTCCCGGAGACCGCCGCCGCCCCCGACGCCGACTCCGAGCCCTTCTGCCCGCGTCCCCACCCCGGTTGGCGCGCCGCCCAGGACGTGGCCGGCGTGGCCGTCGAAGCGTCGCCGCTGTGTCACCCGGACAACCCGGCGGCGGTGGCCGCCTTCGTCCTGGGCACCGACCGCGTGCCCCCCGAGGTCCTGATGGAGACCGACCTCTCCGCCGACGCCGTGGTGAAGGGCGAGGATCGCGACGGCGACGGCGACCCCGACCACATCACCGTGCGTCTCGAGGTGACCGAGCTGAACGGACGCTCGCCGGACCTCGAGGAGCCGTTTCCGGCCTACGCGATCGCGCCGGGCATCCGTCCGGGGATGTGGGTCTTCACGCCGAAGAGCCGCGGCATGGCGACCGAGGAGTTCGGCGCCCTGGAGGCGCGTCATATGCTGCGCGCCCCGGCGCCAGTGATCCGGGTCGAGCAGGGCGACACCCTGCACCTGGTCCTCGAGAACACCCACTCGCTGCCGCACACGATCCACCTCCACGGGGTCGACCACCCCTTCGTCGACGCCGACGGCGAGGGCAACGACGGCGTCCCCCAGGTGAGCGAGCTCCCGGTGATGCCCGGGGAGAGCCGGCGCTACGAGCTCACCCCGCGGCAGGCCGGCACGATGTTCTACCACTGCCACGTCCAGCCCAACGTGCACATCCAGATGGGGCTCCAGGGCATGTTCGTGGTGGAGGAGGCCGCGCCCAACAATCGCGTGCAGACCCTCAACGTCGGCGCCGGCCAGGTGCGTTTTCGCTCCCGACGGGTGCGGCGCGACTACGACCGCGAGTACGACCTCCACTACCAGGACCTCGACCGCGCCCTCGCCGCGATCACCGAGGAGTGGAACGACCCGCGTCTCGTGGCCGAGGGCACCAACCGCCGCTACGACAGCACCGACGCCACGCCGGACTACTTCCTGTTGAACGGTCACTCGTTTCCCTACACGATCCGCGAGTCGCTGGTGGTCGTCGCGCCGCGCGAGCGGGTGAAGCTCCGGGTGCTGAACGGCGGGACCAAAGGCGTCGCGCTGCACACCCACGGACACAAGGTGACGATTACCCACGACGACGGGGTGCCGCGGCCGCGGGGCGCTGCGATCACCCGGGACGTCGTATGGCTCGCGCCGGCGCAGCGCGCCGACCTGCGCGTCGAGACGGTCGACGACGGCCTCCACAGCTACGGCGAGGGGATCTGGTTGATCCACGACCACCACGCCCGCGGCGTCACCACCGACGGCATCAACCCCGGCGGCAACCTGAGTGCGATCGTGTACGAGTCCTGGCTCGACGAGTCGGGGCGCCCGAGGGGACAGGGGATGGACTGGGCGCCCTTCTTCTCGGCGGCTTACTACGAGAAGCGCATCCCGGTCTGGGGGGCCCTCGACCCCGCCCTCGGTGCGGCGGAGCGGCCCGGGAGGGCGTGGTGGCGGGTCGCGATCACCGGCCTCCTGGTCGGCATGCTGGTCGGGGCCTGGCTGGCTCGGGGCGGCGAGCGGAGGATCTTCTCGTGAGCAGGGGCCTGTGGGTCGCCTGCGTCGCGCTCTGCGTCGCGTGCCCGGTCGCCGCGAAGGCCCAGCTCCACGAAGACCCAGGCGACCCCCACGGCGATCACGGCATGCCGATGCCCGGCGCGCCCACGCCGGACGACCCCCACGCCGGCCACGCAGCGCCGCCCGCGCCGCCTCCTCCAGCCGATTCGCGCGCCGGGCACGGAACGAGCGAGGAGCGGCCGGAGCACCGAGGGGGAGACGCCCCCGACGCGGCACACGCCGACCACGGCGACGGCGAGCACGGTCACCACGGCATGGTGCTCGACGCCCGCGGCATGGTGATGAACCACAATCCCGATCGGCTCCCCCCCGACTGTCCCCGGGTCTCCGGAGCC
>JANQRO010000001.1 GCA_028284525.1 Myxococcota bacterium
ACGCCCTCACCTACGACCCCGACTTCAATCACCTCTACATCGGGACGGGCAACGGCTCCCCCTGGAACCAGAAGATCCGCAGCCCCGGCGGCGGCGACAACCTGTTCCTCTGCTCGATCGTCGCGGTCGACGCCGACACCGGCGAGTACAAGTGGCACTACCAGACGGTGCCCGGCGAGACCTGGGACTTCAATTCGGCGATGGACATCGTCTCGGTGGACCTCGAGATCGGCGGTCACCCGGTGAAGACGGTGATGCACGCACCGAAGAACGCGTTCTTCTACGTGCTCAACCGCGCCAACGGCGGTCTGATCAGCGCGATGCCCTTCGCGAAGGTGACCTGGGCGAGCGGTGTGGACCAGAAGACCGGGCGGCCGATCGAGGTGGCGGGCGCGCGCTACGAAGACGGCGAGGTCACGACCTGGCCCGGGCCCACGGGTGCGCACAACTGGCAGCCCATGTCCTGGAACCCCGCGACCCAGTTGATGTACTTCCCGTATCACGACCTGCCGGGCTACTACAACGACACCGGGATCCGGCCGGCGCAGTGGCGCGCCAAGGCCCACGAGCTCCACGTGGGGGTGGCCTTCGGTGCCGAGGACGCGCCCGCCGATACGGGAAGCAGCGGCATCCTGGCGTGGGACCCGATCCGCCAACGGGCCGCGTGGAGACGCGAGAACACGGGCGTCATCAATGCCGGCACTATGACCACGGCCGGCAACCTGGTGTTCCAGGGTCTGGCCGACGGGCGCTTCGTCGCCTATCGGGCGACGGACGGCGAGACGCTCTGGACCTACGACGCCCGGCACGGGATCGCCGCGTCCCCGATCACCTACGAGCTCGACGATCGCCAGTACGTGGCGATCCCAGTGGGGTGGGGTGGGGGTATCTCGATGCTGGGCGGCTCGCTCGCCGCGCAACACGGCTGGCCCTACGGGGCGCACCCGCGCCGTCTCCTGGTGTTCGCTCTCGACGGCGCGGCGGCGCTTCCGAAGACGCCGCCACCGGTCTTTGTCAGGCCTGCCGACGACCCCTCCTTCGCGGTCGACCCGGAGCGGGCGAAGCGCGGCTCGGCCCTCTACGTCGAGAACTGCGCCTGGTGCCACGGCCCGGGTGTCGTCTCCGGCGGCGGTGCCCCCGACCTCCGCGCGTCGCCGATCCTCTTCGATCGCAAAGCGCTCGAACGCGTCGTCCACGAGGGTGAACGCGTCGCGCGGGGGATGCCGGCGATTCCCTCCCTCGGCGAGGAGCAGCTGGTGGCGATTCAGCACTTCGTGCGCTGGCGGGCGCGGGAGGACCTGAAGGCCGCCCAGGGCTCCGCGTCCACGCCCTAGCAGCGACCTGCGCCGACTCTGGGGCGGCCGCGACCCACCAGCCACGCAGGGGGGACCCACCAGCCACGCAGGGGGGCTCGGGGAAGCGGAGCGAGCGCTCGGCTCGTCCCCCGGCGGCTGCCCTCACACCTTGAGGGGTTGCGGGTCGAAGTCCTGGAGCTCGGGCAACACCTTGTCGGCAAAAAGACGCATCGACCGCTCCGCGAGATCGGCCGGCATCGAGCCGTATTTGAACCCGAGCATCACCTCGCTCGCGCCGAACGCGGACGCGAGCTCTTTGATGCGGGCCGCGACTCTGTCCGGGGTGCCCCAGGGATGGTCGTTGAGATATCCCCGCGTAAAGGGGTTCATGTGGTCGCGGAAGAGCGCCGCGAGATCCGCGTACGACTCGTAGCCCTTGAGCTGGGCGAAGTGCTCCCCTTTGAGCTCGTAGTGGCGCAGAGAGGAGTCGGCGAAATTCGCGAGGTACTGTTCGGCGCCGGCGCGCGCGTCGTCCTCGCTTTCGGCGCAGTACACCCAGAGTGCGAGCTTGGTGTGCGCCGGGCCGTGGCCCGCGCTGGCGCGAAGCGTCGCGAAGGTCCGCGCCGTGTCCAGGGCCACGTCGAGAGACACGGTCGGAATCACGAGCGGGTCGATGCCCCCCTTCGCGATCACGCCCACCGATTCCTCGGTGCCCCCGGCTCCGAAGAGACAGTCCGAGAGATCGCGCTCGGGTCGGGGGCGGATCCGAAGACGCTCATAGTCGAAGTACTCGCCGTGGAAGGTGCACTCCCCGGTCGCCAACAGCTGTCGAATGACCTCGAGACTCTCGTCGAAACGGCCGCGCGCCTCGTTCTGATCGACGTTCATCCCGGCATACTCGCGACGCCCGAGCCCGCGACCCACGCCGCACATCACCTTCCGGCCGGGTCCGAGCAGGCTGTCGAGCATCACGATGTCTTCAGCGACCTGCACCGGGTTGTGCCACGGCGCCACCACCACCATGGTCCCCAGGTCGACGTCGCGGGTGGTGCCCGCGAGGTAGGTGAGCAGCTGCATCGGGTTGGTGACCATCGTGTAGGGCGTGAAGTGGTGCTCGATCGTCCAGAGCGCGTCGAAGCCCAGATCGGCCGCGGTCCGGGCGAGGGCGACCTCCTCGAGGAAGATCAACTGGTCGGAGACCGAGGGGAGCGACGGAACCTCCTCGCCGCGCTCCTCCGCCTCGAAGCGATCCCAGTCGGAGTAGTTCTGAACGAGAGTGATATTGCCAACGCGCACGTCAGGTCTCCTCGGTCGATCGTTCGGTTGCGGGCGGACATCGACGCCACGGTCGCCTGCGACGCTCGCGCCACCCATGGACCGACTGTAGCCAGGATTATCGGCGCCGGAGGACGAAACCGCGATCGAGACCACTCCAAGCGACGACGATCATCCACGACACGGACGCCTCCTCGGGATGTCTCGACCCGCCTGGGCGGTGTGGGCGGTACCGACGACCACCGCCCGTCGATGACGCCGACCCGGTGCTCGTCGGACGCGGGTGGTCGGCGTCGAGGGGACGCGCTGGTCGGCGAGGGCCGAGGCGCGCTAGAACGTCCCGAGCGTCCTCTTGGGGGGCAGCTCCCCACCGCGACCGCGGGAGGATCGACCGGGGGAACCCATCCAAGCCGCACCGTCTTCGCAATCCCAGCGCGAGTTCGTGTTCTGGGCCGCGACGCTCAGTGCCCTCACCCTGTTCGCGTTGGGTCTCGCATGGCTCTGGGAG
>JANQRO010000043.1 GCA_028284525.1 Myxococcota bacterium
TCGCCCGCGTCCTCGCGGCCCGCGCGCTCCCCGACGTCTTCCTCGTCCTCTTCGCCCTCCGCGGGGCCCGGCAGAGCCAGCACCTGGGACTGGTAGCCGGCCTCGGCGAGACGCGTCGCGGCGCGACCCGCGCTCGCGATGTCGCGGAACCCGGTCACGAGCACGTCGAAACGCGGGCTCTCCCCCCAGGTCCAGCCGTTCACTCGGGTCTCTTCCCCCGCCTCGAGGGGCAGACCCTGGGCGATCGCGGTGGCCTGGCCCGCGTCGCTCCGGGTCGCGACCAACACCGCGTAGCGCACGCCCGTGCCGGCGCGCAGGTCGCCGACTCGCGCGAGGGAGCGCTGCATCGCGAGCCGCGAGCGCATCGACCACGCCACCACCTCTTCGGGGGTGCGTTGGATCGTGGCCTGCGCGGTGACGACGAAGTAGGTCTGGATACGCTCCGTGCCCTCGCTGCTGAAGAGCCAACGAAAGCCGGGGATGTCGCGCAGAAAGGGCACGCTCTGGGACAACACCTCGACCTCGCGCTCCCGCGAGGTGAACCCGAGCACCGCGAACTCGCCGTTGCGCAGGTACGCGCTGGCGTCGAGACGGCGCTGGGCGAGCACGACCTCGAGGGCGTTGTCGCCGACCCCGACGAGGGCGGTGAACTCGAGGGAGAAGTCGAGGGTCACACCGCCGGCCTGACCGATGCTGGGCTTGACACGCAACAGGACCCCGACGTCCTCCCGATCGATGTCAAAACTCAGGTTGAGCGAGGAGCCCTGCTCCTCGCCGCTCGCGGCCTGCTGGATCGGGATGGTGTCGCCGACGAAGAACTCCTGCTCCTCGCCGTTGGCCGCGATGAAGCGCGGGCGCATCAGAATCCGCGAGTGGACGTCGCTCGCGTCGGCGGTGACCTGCACGCGGTAGAGCGGCACGAGGACCGGCGGAAGACCGCCGAACACGGGGATCGCGATGTCCTTGCCACGCCCGCGCGCCGCGAAGGCCTGGTCGGGGACGACCGGTGTGAAATCCGGGTCGGAAAACCCGCCATCCGGCACCCGGCTGACCACCCCGAAGACGTCGTCGGGGTTGGCCTCCGGGTCGCCGATCCCGACGACGTAGTTGAGCCCGAAGTTCTGGTCCGCCCCGACGCGGACCTCGATCACCCCGACGTCGATGGCCACCTGGGGCGGACGCAGGTCGAGCTGTTCGACGACCTTGCGCACCGTGTTGTGGCCCTCGGGACTCGCGCGCACGACGAGCGAGTTGGTGGGCGCGTGGGCCGCGACGACGAGCCCCTGGAGCTCGCTGCCCTCCTCCGCTCCGGCGAGCGCCTGGAGGTGCTCGACCATCTCCTCCGGGTCGGCGTTGTGCAGACGCAGCACCTGGACGGCCCCCTGCCCCTCCCGCTCGGTATCGAGGGCCTCGACCCAGTGGCGAATGTCCTCGAAGCGGGTGGGGCTCGCCCGCACGATGAGGGCGTTGCTCCGCTCGTCGGCCCAGATCGAGACGCCCGAAGCCCCGTCCGGGCGATGGGCGTCGCGGGTGAGCTCGGCGAGGATCGGCACCACCTCGGCGACCGGACGTTCCGAGAGCCGCAGGATCCGGACCTCGTCGACGTCGGCGCGGTCGAGCGCCTGGGCGAGCACCATCCAGCGGTGGAGCTGGGCCTCGCTGCCCGCGAGGATCACGCTGCCGCTCTCGTAGAGCGGCACCGCGAGACCGTTGGCGCCGAGCATCGGCGACAGGCTGCGGATCACGTCGTCGACCGAGGCACGTTCGAGACGCAGCAGCGTCGTGACCGGCGCCTCGGAGTCGGGTCCGGGGGGCGTCTCGGCGTAGGGCGCTGCGGCCGAGACCTGGTCGAGGGGAAGGATCTTGCGGACGTCCTCGGGTCCGCGCACCGCGGCGAAGCCGCGCATGTAGAGGGCGGCGTCGAGCAGCGCCAGCGCTTCTTCTCGGGAGACCCGGTCGGGGACCATGATCGTGATGGTGCCGCGCAAGCGGTCGTCGTAGATGTAGCGCTCGCCGGTCTCGGCCCCGAGGACCCGCACCACTTCGCTCAGAAGCGCGTTGTCGAAGTGGAGGGCAAAGCCCCGCTCGTCGGGCCGCGCGTACTGGGGAAACTCGACGGCGATGATCGCGCCCTGGTTCGAGACCTGCGCCTGGAGCCCTTCCACGTGGTCGATCTCGACCTGTACCACCTGCCGGCCGTCGCCGGCCACCTCCGCGACCCGCACCGCCGAGACCGCGCCCTCGACTGCGGGCATCAGGGTGCGCGGAGCGCTCTCGGCCAGGACGCTGCGTTCGAGGATGAGACGCAGGACCCCGGCCCGCGGCGCCTCGACCCGGCGCTCGAGCTCGCGCTCGGCGAAGATCAGCAGCCGCTCGCGGCCGCCGCGGGTGGTGTCGGGCTCGGGTCCGTAGACCCGCGGCGGTGCGTCCTCGGCGCGGGTGGCGCCCTGCCCTGCCGCGGGACCCGCCCCGACTGCGAGACAGAGCGCGGTGGCGAGACAAGCCCAGGGACTACGACGGAGGGCGGACACGACGAGAACAGGGTAACCGGCGCTCCGGCGGCGCCAGGGTTCGGCCCCCGGCGTCGAAGCCGAGGGGAACGAGGTGCGGATGCGGGCTCGAGCGCGCTCCGCTCGGCGGAGCGTGCGGGCGGGCCGGTCTAGAAGCCATCCCCCCCGAGCCAACGCGGCCGGCGCCACTGCCAGCGGGACATGCGGCGCTTGCTGCGCTGCCACCAGCGCGGCCCTTCCCAGTGGGGCCAGTCCCACTTGCGGGGGGCCATCTCCTCGAGGGGCGCCTGGTAGAAGGCGATGCGCACGTTGGTGACGAACTCCTGCGAGGTCAGGTCGACCTGTTGGCTCCCCGTGAGGGTGTTGTCGCCGAAGAGGAGCTTCGCGTCCAGCTTGCCGAGGTCCCAGTAGCGGTAGCCCAGGTTGAGGGTCGCCCACTGGTTGAGCTGGTAGCCGATGCCGGCGCCGGCCTGCCACGAGAAGCGATTGATCTTGTCGGTGCCCTCGGAGATGTTGTCCGTCGTGTTGAACTCGGCGCGGGCGAGGCCGATGCCGCCACCGACGTAGACCGAGAGCGGGTTCAGGATCGGCACGCGCCCGAAGATGTAGGAGACCGGGCGCTGCACGGGCATGTCCAGCCAGACGTTGGTCATGACCGTCCACGAATCGATCTCGGAGAAGAAGGTGTTGGGGACGCCGCCCCCGCCTCCCCCGCCGCCGACCGGCGCG
>JANQRO010000050.1 GCA_028284525.1 Myxococcota bacterium
CTCCACCTCCGACTCGGGGTGAAACGCGCCGTCCCTGCGCCGCGCTGCGGGGTGAGGCGCGCGGTCCCGTCGCGGCGCGGCGTGTCTCGCGGCCGATCCGCTAGGGTGGAGGGCGTCGTCGCGCGGTCGAGGAGCCTACGGCATCGCAGTGTCCACCCGACCCCGTCCCGGAGCGCGCGGCCATGTGTCGCGTGTCGGCCTCGTGGCCTCGCCCGTCGCCGCGCTGGGCTGCTTTCTGATCCTCCCCGAGACCTACACCGATGCGACGGGCGCGTCGGTCTCCCTCGGCGCGGGCGGGAGAGCCACCATCGCGGTGGCGCTGTGGATGGCCCTGTGGTGGATGACCGAGGCCATCCCGATCTACGCCACGGCGCTTCTCCCCGTGGCGCTTCTCCCGCTCGTCGGTGCCGTGTCGTTCCCCGAGGCGGCGCGCCCCTATGCCCACGAGATGGTGTTCCTCTTCTTGGGCGGATTCTTGCTGGGTCTCGCGTTGCAGCGTTGGCAGCTCGATCGACGCGTCGCGCTCGCGACCGTGCGCGCCGCGGGGACCGAATGGTCTCGTATCGTCGGCGCCATGATGGCGGTCACCGCGTTTCTCAGCATGTGGGTCTCCAACACCGCGACCGCGGTGATGATGCTGCCGATCGCGATGAGCGTGATCCGTCTCGCGCTCGGGGTCGACGAGGGGGCGGGCGACGCCCGGGACCAGCTCGCGGCCGCGACGGGACCCGAGCGCCGTTTCGCGGTGTGTCTCCTGCTCGGCATCGCGTACGCCGCGACGATCGGCGGTGTGGGCACCCTGATCGGAACCCCGCCCAATCTGTTCCTCGCGTCGTTCGCCCGCGAGAGTCTCGGGATCGAGATCAGCTTCGCGCGCTGGATGGCCGTCGGCGTTCCCCTGGTCGTCGTGTTTCTGCCCTTCACCTGGTGGCTCCTGACCCGGGTGTTGTTTCCGGTGTCCGGACGTCACGTCGCGGGAGCCGATCTCCAGCTGCGCGACGCGGCCCGCGCGCTGGGGCCGATGGGCGGGGCCGAACGGGCGGTCCTCCTGGTGTTCGCGTGCACGGCCACCGCGTGGATCTGCCGACCGCTGCTTCCCTTTGCGATCAGCGACGCCGGGATCGCGCTGTGCGGCGCGTTGGTGCTGTTCGTGATCCCCGCGCGCGGCTCGGGGGGGCGCTTCCTGATGGACTGGGCGACGGCGGAACGGCTGCCCTGGGGCGTGCTCGTGCTCTTTGGCGGAGGGCTGAGCCTCGCCGCGGCGATTCGTCTCAACGGGGTCGACCAGTGGCTCGGCGCCCAGGCGAGCGCCGCCAGCGGGGCGCCGGCTTGGCTTCTCGTCGTGGGTGTGGCGGCGGCGGTGATCTTCCTGACGGAGCTCACCAGCAACACCGCCACCTCGGCCGCGCTGATCCCGATCCTCGCGGCGCTCGCCCCCGCGTTGGGGGTGCCCCCCTTGCAGCTGATCGTACCCGCCGCGATCGCGGCGAGCTGTGCCTTCATGCTCCCCGTCGCGACCCCGCCCAACGCGGTCGTGTTTGGCGCGGGCGTGGTGCGCATCCCCGACATGTGCCGGGCGGGGATCGCCCTCAACCTCGCGGGCGTCGCGGCGATCGCCGCGTTGACCTACGCGCTCGCGCTCCCCCTGCTGAGCCACCCCTGAGGTCGCGGCGCGCCCCGCGGCGGGCGACGCCCCCGCTCTAGGCCTTCTCGGTGACGAACCCTTCGTAGCCGGCGTCGGCGACGTCGCGCAGGTGTTGGAAGTACTGCTGTCCGCCCAGGTGCACGATGAACTGGCGGTGCTTGCCCTCGATGTTGGCGCCCGAGTACCACGAGTCGGTGTTGTGGAAGAGGGTCGCGCTGGCGGCTTGGTCCACGTTCTCGGCCCACGCCTCCTCGACCCCTTCGGCCGGCTCGATCGCCCCCAAGTCGTTCTCTCGCATGTGCCGGATGCAGTCGCAGATCCAGTCGCCCTCGCGCTCGGCGCCCAGCGGCATATTGAAGAGCACCGACGGCGACTGCGGGCCGTGGATCATGAACAGGTTCGGGAAGCCCGGGATCACCATCCCGAGGTAGGTGCTGAAGCGATCCCGCCAGGTGTTCGCCAGCCGGGCCCCCCCGCGCCCGGTCGGGTTGAGCTTCAGGTACGCGCCGGTCAGCGCGTCGAAGCCCGTGGCGAGCACGAGCATGTCGAGGGGATGCTCGCCGCTCTCGGTGATGACGCTGTCCGCGGTGATCCGGTGGATCGGATCCTTGCGCAGATCGACGAGGGCGACATTGTCGCGGTTGTAGGTCTCGAAGTAGCCGTTGTCGATCACCTGGCGTTTGGTGCCCAGGAGATAGTCCGGCAGGAGCTTCTCGACGGTCTCGGGGTCCTTCACGATCTCGCGGATCTTGCCGCGGATGAACTCGGCGATCGTGTCGTTGGCCCGCTTGTCGAGGAGCAGGTCGTTGTAGGCGCTGAAGAGCATGTGGAGCCCGCCCCGTTGCCACTGCTCCTCGTACACCTTCTGGCGTTGGTCCGGGGTGTCTTCGAGGGCGGAGCGCTCGGAGAACTTGTAGGGCAAGCCGAAGGGCGACTCGTCCATGGCGGCCCGTCGCTCGTCCCACTCGTCGATCGCCGCCTGCCACTCCTCGGCCTCGAGGGGCCGGTTGCCCGCCGGGATGCTGTACTGGGGCGTGCGCTGGAAGACCGTCAGGTGTCCGGCCTCGCTCGCGATCACGGGGATCGCCTGGATACCCGAGGATCCGGTCCCGATCACCCCGACGCGTTTGCCCGCGAAGATCACCTCGTCCTGGGGCCAGCGGCCGGTGTGATAGAGCTCGCCGGAGAAGTCCTCGATCCCCGGGATCGGCGGCGTGTTCGCGTCGAAAAGCGAGCCCATCGCGCAGACCAGGAACTGGGCGGAGATGTGGTCGCCGCGGCTCGTCTCGATCTCCCAGCGCTGGGTCTCTTCGTCGAATCGCGGGTCGTAGATCCAGGTCTCGAGCTCGATGTCCGAACGCAGGTCGAGCTTGTCGGCGCAGTGGTCGAGATAGGAGAGCACCTCGGCCTGGGTCGGCTGTGTCTCCTTCCACACGAAGTCGTCGTTGAGCTCCTTGGAGAAGGAGTAGGCGTAGTAGGGAGCGCTCGGGAAATCGACCCGGGCCCCCGGGTAGCGGTTCCACCACCAGGTCCCCCCGACCCCGCCGGCGCCGTCGAAGGCGCGGACCGAGAGCCCCATTCCACGCATGCGGTGGAGCGCGTACATGCCGGCAAAACCGGCTCCAATGATGGCGACGTCAAGCGTTTTCACAGCGACCCGTCCTTCTCTCGTTCACAGATTCGGTCCGCAAGGGTAGTTCGATCGGTCCCGCCGCGCTCCGGCTGAATCCGCTGTCGGGAGGAGTCTCCAGCCCGCTCCCTTCGGAGGCGCCTTGGATCGCGGCGACCCCGATGACAGCGCCCAGCCAGGGGGCCCGGACGGCACCGACTCGACCCGCGATCCCTGAGGCACGGCGCCGGCGGCGCGCAGACCGATTGCCGCCGGTCCATAGCTCCGCTACCAGTCATCGGCGAAGTCGCGTAGCCAGCCTTGCCGACCCTCCGCGTCGGCCTTTTGCAAGCACCCCGACGACACAACGCCCACGCGTGGGGCCCCAAGCGCCTGCGTGATGGCGAACCGCGCGATGAGTGCGCCCGCGGACCGGTCGAACGAAAGGAACCAAGCGTGACGGATACCATTCAGGTGGGGTCTCGGGTCCCCGACTTCACCCTCGAGACCTACGACCCGCGCAGCGGGAACTTTGCGAGCTTCGACCTCGCGGCCCAGCGCAACGCGGGGCGCTGGACGTTGCTCGTGTTCTATCCCGCGGACTTCACCTTCGTCTGAGCGACCGAGTTCGCGGCCCTGGCAGGGCTGCAAGACCGATTCGCGGCGATGGGCGCCGATCCGGTGACGGTGAGCTGCGACACCAAGTTCGTCCACCTCGCCTGGCACACCGTCGAGAAGGAGATCGCCGAGGCGCGCTTCCAGATGGGCGCGGACCCGACGGGACGGCTCTCGCGCGAGTTCGGGGTGTATCTCGACGAGGCGGGCGTCCCGCTCCGCGGCACCTTCGTGATCAGCCCGGAGGGGGTGCTGCTCTTCTCCGAGGTCAACTTCTTGAACGTCGGCCGCAACTTCGACGAGCTGATGCGGAAGTTCAAGGCTGCGCTCTACGTCTCGAAGAAGGACGAAGGCATTCCGAGCACGTGGAACGACGAGGGCGATCTCACGCTCAAACCCTCCGAGCGAATGGTCGGGAAGGTCCACGAAGCGCTGCGCAACCAGGGCGAAGCGCCGTGACGCCCACCCGCCGGGCGCTGATCGACCGTGCCGCCGAGCTCGCTTCCCGGATCGCCCTCGCTCCGCCCAGCACGCTGCTCCGCGCCGCGGGGTGGATGATCCAGAAGTACGCCGCGGCGGCGAACCCCGGGCTCGCCGTGGAGATCGCGCTCCACTACCAGCTCCTCGCCGATCACCCGCAGGTGCAGCAGCACGCGGAGTTGCAGTGCCACTTCCGCTCCGAGGTCGACGCGTGGCTGGAACGTGCCGCCGAGCTCTCGCCCGCGTGCGCCCGACCTCCCGGAGAGGGATGGGTGAGCTGCGATGTGCTCCGCCCGCGGTCCGCGGGTCGGACGCGAGCGACCGAGCGAAGTTCCCGGTAGCTCTGGGTCAGGACAGCGCTTCGAGCATTCCGAAGCGGACATCGAAGCTCCGCTCGTGCCGGAAATGCACCACCACGTGCTCGTCCGCGGTGCCGTGGAAGAGCGCGTTGTGCCACCAGACGTTGTCGTAGACGGGCCCCCCGCTCAGGACCTCGGCGTGCGTGTCGAGTTGCAGACACCGGAACTGGTCGAGAGATGTCTTGCTCTCGAGGTCGAAGACGTAGAACACGAGAGCGCAGTGGGGCGTCCGACGCAGCGCGTCGACGAGTGGGAGCGTCTTCGGCACGAGGGTGGTGATGCTGTTCGGGTCGAAGTCATCCGGGTCCCGATAGTAGTCCCGGAGGTGCGCGATCCCCCGGTCGTACACCTGTCGCGCACCCTCGCGAATCGACTCCTCGTAGAGGCTGCGGAACTCCTTGGTCCGCTCGTCCAGCTGATCGGGGTGAGGCAACAAGCCGCAGATGATCGAGTGGGACCGGAACCCGGGCCCGCCGGAGCGATCGCGCACCGTGACGAGGGGGGCGACGCCGACGTGCGGGGCGCCCTGCCGCTCCACCATCGTGTGACGGCGCAACTCGACCTGCCACTCGAGAAACGAGCGGGGAAAGGGCCGCGTTCGCGGTCGACTGTGTCTCAACATGACGCTCTCCTTTCGCTATAGCCGTCGAATCGGGTCCGCGGGTCCTCGCACCTGGATCCAGGTGAGCCCGGCATCCTTCACGACCCGGGCGTCGACGGAGAAGACGTCCCGCAGCGTCTCGTCCCGCAAGACCGCCTCGGGCGGGCCGATGGTGTAGAGCCGTCCGCGCGCCATAACAGCCACGCGGTGGGCGAAGGACGACGCCTGCCCGAGATCGTGGAGCGAGATCACCAGGGTGAGGCCGCGCTCGCGATTGGCGCGTGCGAGCAGCTGCAACACCTCCCATTCGTGACGCAGGTCCAACGCCGCGGTGGGCTCGTCGAGCAGGAGGATCTCCGGCTCTTGCGCGAGCACCATGGCCAGCCAGGCGCGTCGCCGCTCGCCGCCAGAAAGGGACTCGAGGGGTCGGGCCCGAAAGTCCTGCAGCTCGACCGCAGAGAGCGCGTCGTCGATGGCCGCGCGGTCGCGATGCGTGAGCGGCGCCATCGGCCGCAGGTGGGGGGTGCGCCCGTGTCGGACCAGAGCCTCGACGGGGAGCCCTTCGGGAGCTTGTGGGGTCTGCGGGAGCCGGGCCACCCGCTGCGAGACCTTCCGACGCGGTTGAGACGCCAACTCGACCCCGCCGAGTCGGACGGCACCGCGCCGCGGTCGGATCTCGCCCCCGGGCCCTGCGAGCACGGTCGACTTGCCGGAGCCGTTCGGTCCCACCAGAGCCACGATGTCGCCGCCGTAGACCTCGAGAGAGACGTCCCGGACCGCGTCCCGGTCGGCACCGCTGTAGCGCAGAAAGACCCGATCGAGCTCGAGCAACGCGTTCACGGGAGCTTGCGCCACAGCACGACCAGAAAGAACGGGCCCCCGACCAATGCGAGCAAGGCACCCACCGGAAGCTCGATCGGCGCCGCCAGCATGCGCGCCGCGGTGTCGGCCAACACGGCCAGCGCCGCGCCTCCTAGCGCGCAGGCCGGGAGCAACGCGCGGTGCTCGGGGCCCACCATCGTGCGGACGGCGTTGGGTACGACCAGACCGAGAAAGCCCACGAGACCCGCCACGCTCACCGCGCTCGCCGCGAGTAGCGCCGCAAGCAGCGCCGCGAGCGGGCGCGCCGTGCGCGCCGTCACCCCGAGACCGCCGGCGGTCGCGTCGTCGAGGAGCAGGACGTCGAGCACCCGCCCGGCGCCCATCGCGAGGATCAGCCCCAGGGATCCGGGAACGGCGACCAGCGCGACGTCGTTCCATCCGAGTCCGTTGAGCGAGCCCACCATGAACGCGGCGAAGGAGGGAGCACGGTCGGCATAGAGGAACGACAACAGGGCCGCGATGGCGATACAGACCGCCTGGACGCCCACTCCCGAAAGGACGAGCCGGAGCGGTCCGCTCCGGCTCGGTGCGCCGAGTCCCAGGGCGAGCACCGCCGCGGTCGCGACGGTGGCACCGGCGAACGCAAAGGGCGGGAGCATCCACGGCGACTCCGGAAAGAAGAGGATGGCCACGAGCGCGGTCACGGCGGCCCCTGCGCTCACGCCCATGATCCCGGGATCCGCCAGCGGATTGCGCGCGGCGGCCTGTAGGATCGCCCCGGAGCAGGCGAGCGCCGAGCCGACCCACGCGGCGCAGACGACCCGCGGAAGACGCACCTCGGCCAGGACGGGCGGGAGGGGCACGGACGGCGAGAACAGGGCGCGCGCCACATCGGCCGGGGCGATCGCCACCGCGCCGACCGAGACGGCCAGCCCCGCCGCCGCGAGGAGAGCGAGCGATCCCACCGCGACACCGACCCAGAGGGCGTCTCGCGCGCGGAGCGTCCCGAGGCGGATCAACGCTGCCGCGCCCCCGCGAGCGTCGGCGCGTGGGCCGCCGTCGGCGCGCCCTCGGTCAGCGCGACGAGCGAC
>JANQRO010000053.1 GCA_028284525.1 Myxococcota bacterium
CACCACGACCCGATCCCCGGAGGCGACCGGTCGGCTCTTGGCGTCCCGGCCCACGGCGCGGCCGTTCAGCGTGACGGCACCGTCTTCGAGCAGACGCCGCGCCTCGGCGCGGGTGACGTCGAGGGCCACCGCCAGACAGCGGTCGAGACGCTCCCGGGCCCGGGGCTCGATCCCCGCGGGATCGATCTCGTAGGGCGGAAACGCCTCGTCCATGGCGCCACCCTAGCCCGGGCGCGGGACTCGCGGCGCGCTTGAAAAGCCGTGACCCCACGGGGTAGGCTCGCCCCATGCGCGACGACGCCACGATCTCCCTCCGGATTCCGGCCGGGCCGCGGGCCCTGCCGACGGCGGGGATTATCATTCCGGGCCCGAGGCCCGGGGTCTTCGGCGTCTAGTCCGGTTCAGGAGACGAACGAAGGCCGCGGGTCGTATCCCGCGGCCTTCGCGCTTAACGAGGCCCCCGTGTCGAACCCGAAGCCGCTCGAGATCATGGACACCACGCTGCGCGACGGCGAGCAGACGCCCGACGTGGCCTACACCCCCGCGGAGAAACAGGAACTCGCTCGGGTGCTGTTGAGCGAGGTGCGGGTGGACCGCCTCGAGATCGCGAGCACCCGGGTCTCCGAGGGCGAGCGGGCGGGCGCGCGGCGAGTCGCGAGCTGGGCGCGGCGCGAGAAGATCATCGAGCGTGTCGAGATCCTCGGCTACACCGACGGCGACAAGTCGGTCGACTGGATCCGCGGCGTCGGTGGCAAGGTGCTGAACCTCCTCACCAAGGGCTCGGAGCTCCACTGCCGCCAACAGCTCGGGCTCTCGCCGGAGCAGCACCGCCGCCGCATCGCCACCACGATCGGGTACGCCAAGAAGCGCCGGCTGCGGGTGAACGTCTACCTCGAGGACTGGTCGAACGGGGTGCGCAACTCCTTCGACTACGTCTTCGCCATGGTGCAGCAGCTGCGCGAGCTCCCGGTGGACCGCGTCTACCTCCCGGACACCCTGGGCATCCTCTCTCCCGCCGACACCACCCGCTACGTCGGCCTGATGACCTCGACCTGGCCCGAGCTCCACTTCGAGTTCCACGCCCACAACGACTACGGCCTCGCCACCGCCAACTGTCTGGCGGCGGTCGCGGCGGGTGCGCGCGGGGTCCACACCAGTGTCAACGGGATGGGGGAGCGCGCCGGCAACACGCGTCTCGCCGAAGTGGTCGCCGCGCTCCACGACCAGAGCGACGCGCGCACGATGGTCGACGAGTCGAAGCTCTCGATCGCGTCGCGCCTCGTCGAGACCTTCAGCGGCAAGACGATCTCGTCGAACGCGCCGATCGTGGGTCGCGATGTCTTCACCCAGACCGCTGGGATCCACGCCGACGGCGACGCCAAGGGCGACCTCTACGGCAGCCGGCTCGCCCCGGCGCGCTTCGGTCGCGCGCGACGCTACGCCCTCGGCAAGCTCTCGGGCAAGGCCTCCCTCGACCACAACCTCGACGCCCTCGGGATCGAGCTGGGCGAGGCCGGGCGCGCGCGGGTGCTCGAACGCATCGTCGAGCTCGGCGACAAGAAGCACACGGTCGTTCCGGCCGACCTTCCCTACATCATCGCGGACGTGTTGAAGCAACCCGAGCAGCGTCCGATCCAGGTCGGGCACTACCACGTCGCGGTGGGAACCGACACGCTGCCCCAGGCCGAGGTGCAGATCGAGGTGCGGGGCGAGAAGGTCTCGGCGCGGGCGAAGGGCGACGGCGGCTACGATGCGTTCATGCGCGCCACCAAGAAGGCGCTGCGCCCCCTGGGCCTCGAGGTCCCGCGGCTGGCCGACTACCGCGTGCGGATTCCACCCGGCGGAAAGACCGGCGCGCTGGTGCAGACCGTGATCACCTGGGAGAGCAACGACGACTCGGAAGGCACCTTCACCACGCTGGGGGTCGATTCCGACCAGCTCGCCGCCGCGGTGATCGCGACGGAGAAAATGCTCAACGCGCTCGTCGCGCGACAGCTGCAGTGAAAGGAAGGCGATGCGAAGGAGGGATTCGCACGCAGCCTGGTCCGGCCGAGGGGCGTTGATCGGGGTGGCCCTGCTGACACTCGCCGGTGGGCCCCCGGCGTGGGCCGCTCCTTCCGACACCGAGCTCGACCCGGCCTACGAGCCGGCGAAAGGCATCCTCGAGATCGTCGCGACCCTGCGGCGACACATCCCCGACGACACCTACCGCTTCGAGCCGGCGCGCGACCTGAGCGGCCGCAACGTCTACCGCGCCTCCCTCACCCGACTCGAGAACATGGAGCAGCTCCATGCCGAGGCGCTCCGCGCGGGACACATGGACGAGGTGATCGCCTTCGCGAAGGCGCGTGCCCTCGAGCGGCTCCGTGCCTTCGACCTCGCGTCCGAGAGCTACCGCGCCGCGGCGCGTTTCGAGGGAACGCTGGCCCAGGAGGCGCGGCGCGGTGCCGCGATGTGCGAGGGTCTCTCCGAGGCCTCGCGGATCGGCTTCGAACGCGGCCGCCCCGGCGTCGGCGGCCGGAGCGAGGAGGCTCCGGGCGACCCGGACGCCGCGCTCCGCGAGTACGACACGCGGGTCGCGCTCCTCGAGGCGCTGCTCGACGAGGCGGGGACCAGCCATTTCGAGGCGATCGTGCGCGAGGAGCTCGAGCGCGCCGACCTGGCCCGGGCCGGCTACTTCGAGGCGCGGAGACAGCTCAGCCCGAGCGGCGACGTGCGCTCCCTCGCCGAGCGCCAGCGTCTGGTCACCCGACACCGGGACAGCAAGAACGCCAACCGCCACATGCTCGCCCTGGCCGACCTCTACGCCACGCTGGCCCGGGAGTACGTGGAGGCGCGCCCTCCGGAGAGCCTGTGGTTCGACCCACCGGTGTTCCAGGACCTGGTCGACGGCGCGGCGAAGCTCTACGAGGTGGTCGCCAACCAGGACGGCACCTCCGAGAAGCTCGAGGCCGCGCGCCGTCTCGAGGCCTTCCTCGCGTTCACGCTCCGCGTCGACCGCGACCGGATCAGCCGCTAGATGCGCGCGCGCTGGATCCTCGCCGCGCTCGCCCTGTCGGGGTGCGTCCTCGGCTGCGCGGGCCGCGCCACGGTGCCCGCGGGCTCGATGCTCGAGGCCGAGCGCACCCGCAGTGCCCGGCTTCCCGACGAGATCGACCGGAGCGCCCGGGAGCTCATGGCCGTCGCGCTGATCGGGACCCGCGTCCAGGCGCAGGTCGTCCGCGACGAGCTCGCCCGGCGCGAGACAGCGCGCCGGGAGGAGGGGCTGCGCCCGAGCGGAGTCCTCCCCTACGCCGATCACCTGATCGCCGCGATGACCGACGACGCCATCGCCTACCGCGCCGCCGCCCTCGAGCTCCTCGAACGCGACGACCTCGACGAGCCACTCCGCGAGTTCCTCCAGGTGCAGGTCGACGACGACCCCCTGCGTCTCGCGCAGATCCGCATCTCGGACTCGCGCAAGCACAGGAGCGCCCGGGTCTTCAACGCCTTCTCGTCGGCGGCGGGGCGGTCGATGACCAACATGACCCTGGCCCCGGTGCGGATGGCCACCGCGGCGGTGAACGTCGCCCTGGCCGAGCGCATGGCGGACCCGATCAGCTTGCAGGAACGCCAGGCCCTGAAGCACTGGAAGCGCTACATCGAGGAGCACCCCGGCGCCCCCGAGACACCGCAGATCGTGGCGCGGATCGAGTCGGCGCAGCAGCGCTGGTTCGAGATGAAGCGGCGTCGGTCGCTGCGGGCGGCGCGCAAGGGGCTCGAGCTCGGACAGGACGAGGTGGCGCTGCTGCTCTCGGACCGGGCGCTGCGCTTCAGCGTCGAGGACGGCGACGCCCAGACCCTCTTCGCAGAGGCCGAGGCCCGGCTCCGCGAGAAACGCGCCCAGCGTCGGCGCGTACTCGCCGCCCCGACACGGCTCGCTCCCGAGCAGAGTGGCCCCGAGGCCCGGGCGCTGGCCGTCGCGCTCCTCGACCCGCAGGCCGACCTGCTGGCGGTCGCGGATTCGGTGCTCGAGGGCCCGACCCACACGCTCTACCCGGAGGCGCGCTTCGCCCGAGCCATCGCGCTCTTCGAGGCCAACCGCGAAGTGGAGAGCTGGGAGGAGATGGAGTTCGTCGCCCGCCGCCGCGACGGGATCGCGCGTCACGCGTCGAGCCTTCTCGAACAACCGGTCGCCCATCCCTACGGCGCCTTCCGCAGCGCCATCGCCGAAGAGCGCGCCGATCTCGTCGGGCAGGTCATGCTCGGACCGATGCGCAAGGGCCCCCGCGAGCTCGACCTGCCGCGGCCCCTCGAGTGGATGATCGACGGGCCCGCCTTCGTGGGCACCCTCGGCGGGATCCCCCAGCGTCTGATCTCGACGGCGTTCCGCCCGCCGCCCTCCCGGCGTCCGGTGGTCCACGCCTACCGCTACCTGAAGCGTCGGCCCGACGGCGAGCACGCCGACGAGGTCCGCGAGTGGCTGATCGAACACGAGAGCGACCGCGACAACTGGGTCGGCGCATACCAGCTCGCCCGCCGCGACCCCGACTACGGAGACGACGCCCTCGAAGATCTCGAAGAGCGCGCCGCCGAGCAGGGTCTCAAATCCGCCGACGGGCAGCGCCGGCGCGACTTGAAGCTCCACTATTTGAACGAAGTCGCGATGCGCTACCCCGACACCGAGGCGGGTGCCGAGGCGCGGGAGCGCGCCCTCGAGGAGATCGAGAGCGCGGCGACCCAGAGCATCCGCATCTCGCGCGGCTTCCTCATCGAGAACCCGGACGCCGCCGGTCCCGAAGGGCTGGGGCTGCGAGCGGGGCTGCTCGACGACGAGCCCCACAACGGCGAGCTCCACCCGGACGGCGTCACCCTGGTGGGGGGGCGCGACCTCGAGATCGCGCTCCTCGCGGAGTCCGTGGACGACGAGGATCCCCCGGAGATCCGACACGAGCGGCTCTCCTCCGAACGCCTCGCCCGGCTCGTCGCGCTGCTCGACGAGACGGCGATCGAGAACGCGTTGATCGATCCGCTCGCGGGCTTCGAGCCCGACGCCGACCGCGACCTCTTCTTCGAGCGCGCACGTCTGGGCATCGCGGGCACCCGCGACTCCCGGGCCGCGGCGTCGTCGAGCTACGCCTTCGTCGGTGTGCGCGAGAAGTACTCGATGGTGCGCACCCACAAACCGCTGCTGCCCTTCGATCTGGTGGTGCAGGGCACCTTCCCCGACCTGGGGCTCGGGGCCTTCCCGCGGCTGCGACCGCCGGCGACCACCCCGGACGCGATCCTCTACCGCTAGGGGGCCTCCGGCTCCTGGCGGTAGGCGCGGTCGAGCAGCTCGACCGGGTGCACCACCCGCGCCGACAGCCCGCGTTCGCGGAGACCGCGCTCGAGCTGCATCAGACAACCCGGGTTGCCCGTGGCGATGTAGTCGACCTCGATCTCGGCGAGGGCGTCGAGCTTGCGGTCGAGGACCTGTTGCGACATCTCGGGGTGGGTCAGGTTGTAGATCCCCGCCGCACCGCAGCAGCTGGTCGGGTCGCGGTGGGGGACGAGGGTCAAGCCGGGGATCGCCTCGAGGACGCGGCGCGGAGCGTCGCGGACGCCCTGACCGTGGACCAGGTGACAGGGGTCGTCGTAGGCGACCCTCGTCTCGAGACGCCCCGGCGGACGCAGCCCGACCTCGTCCAGGAACTCGGCGATGTCGCGCACCGAGGCCGCGAAGCCCTCGCCCAGCCCCGGGAGCCAGTGACCCACCTCGCGCATCGAGGCACCACAGCCCGCGCTGTTCACGATGATCGCGTCGAGGCCGGGGCGGTCGAAGGCCTCGACGTTGTCGGCGGCGAGCTCGCGGGCGAACGCGGGGTCGCCGGCGTGGGCGTGCAGGGCGCCACAACAGCCCTGGTCGGCGGGGATCGCCACGTCGTAGCCGTTCGCCGCGAGCACGCGCAGCGTCGCGTGGTGCACCGCACCGTAGAGCTCCGGCATGACACAACCGCTGAAGAACGCGACCTGGCCGCGGCGCTCGCCCCGGGCGGCGGCGCTCACCGGGAGCGGCTCGCGCCGCGCCGGCAGCCGCGGTGCGCTCTCGACGAGCTCGGCGAGACGCGCGGGCAGGACCCGCGCGGCGAGACGGTCGAGACCGAGCCGCTGCCCCCACCGGGTCAGGGCCAGCAGCGCCCGCAGGCGGCCGCGGTGGGGGAGGATGTGGCGCAGCGCGAAGTGCTCGACCTGTTTGGCGCGCCCGCGACGCAGTCCGCGGCGCTCGACCTCGGCCCGGGTCCCCTCGACCAGCTCGCCGTAGCGAACGCCCGAAGGACAGGCGGTTTCGCAGGCGCGGCAGCCGAGACACAGATAGGCCTCTTCGGCGACGAGCTCGGCCAGGGGGATCTTCCCCTCGGCCACGCCGCGCATCAGATAGATCCGACCCCGGGGCGACGAGCGCTCGCGACCGGTAACCCGGTAGGTGGGGCAGGCGGGAAGACACAGCCCGCAGTGCACACAGTCGAGGGTGCCCTCGTAGAGGGCGGCGAGGGGGCCCTCGCTCGGGGTCGCGTGCTGCTCCAGCGCCTCCGCCACCTCAGAGCCCTCCGGCGTAGCGACCGGGGTTCAGGATGTGGACCGGGTCGAAGCGCGTCTTGAGTTCGCGGAAGAGACGCTGCCCCTCCGCGCCGTCGCCGAAGACGTCGCGCACGGCGCGGGCCTCGAGGGTCGCCGCTTCGAGACGTGCGTGGCCACCGGCCTCGCGCGCGACCGCCGCGACGCTGCGCCAGGCGTCGCGCACGGCGCTGGCCCCACCCGCGGCGTCGCCGGTCGGGCGAAACCGCGCGTAGAGGAGCCCGCTGCCCGGGTAGGCCATCCAGGCCGCGCCGGCGGCGCGGAGCGCCGCGCTGGCCCTCCCGAGCCGGGTCGGCAGCACCGCGAGACGGAAGCGCAGCCCTTCGGGCTCGGGTCGCGAGCCTTGGGCGGCCCGGACGCGATCGAGCACCGCGGCGTCGCCGCGGGCCAGACCGAAGCGTTCGGCCAGCTGTCGCTCGGCGTGCTCGACGATGTCCCTGCGTTCCGCCAGCTCCACGACGAGACGCGGTGCGAGCTCGCGGCCCGGCTCGATCGCCGCGGCGAGCTCTTCGTCGAGCCAGGCGCAGGCACGCACGCCCGGGAGCCGCGCCGCCTCGAGCACCTCTCCGGGCTCGGGGGCCACACCGCTCAGCAGCAGGCTGTGCTCGGGGGCGGGGCGCAGCTTCATCCAGGCCTCGCTCACGACGCCGAGGGTACCGAGGGCGCCGATGTGGAGCTTGGCCAGGTCGTAGCCGGTGACGTTCTTCACCACGCGCCCCCCCGAGCGGGTGCTCGTGCCGTCGCCGAGGGTCACCTCGAGACCCAGCACGAGATCGCGGACCCGCCCCCAGCTCACGTGACGCGGACCCAGCGCATCGGCGGCGATCACCCCGCCGACGGTCGTGGCGCCCCCGGGCGGGTCCAGGGGGAAGCTCCACCCCGCTTCCGACGCCGCCCGGGCGAGACTCGCGATCGGCGTCCCGGCTCCGGCGCACACCACCCCCTCGTCGGCGTCGAGCTCGCGGATTCCGTCGAGGCCTTCGGTGCCGATCACCACCCGCCCGGCGCGGGCCGGGTTGCCCCACTCGGCGCGCGTGCCGCCGCCGCGCACCAGTGCGGCGACCTCGTGCTCGGCGAGCCGGGCCAACAGCGCCTGGAGCTCGTCGCGCCCTTTGGGCCGCACCAGCAGCTCGGGGCGTTGCCCATCGATCTCCGGGGCGTCGAGGGAGGGTGCGTGCTCGTCCAGCACGCGGCGCAGCGCGTCGGGAGAGAGGCTCACAGCGGGACGTTGTCGTAGCCGCGTGCCTTGGGGTTCGCCTCCATGCAGAAGCGCGTGGTGGGGAACACCTTGCCCGGGTTGCAGCGGTTGTCCGGGTCGAAGGAACGCCGCAGGCGGCACATCGCCTCCATGTCGTCGGGCCCGAACACGAGGTCGAGAAACTCGCGTTTCTCGAGACCGACGCCGTGCTCGCCGGTGATCACGCCGCCGGCCTCGACGCACACCGAGAGGATCTCGTGTCCCGCCTCGAGCACGTGTCGCAGCTCCTCGGGGTCGCGCCGGTCGAAGCTGATGTTGGGGTGGAGGTTGCCGTCGCCGGCGTGGAAGACGTTCGAGAGCTTGAGCCCGTGGTTGTCGGCGATGGCGCACACCTTCTCGAGGATCTCCGGGAGCTTGGTGCGCGGCACCACCGCATCGTGCACGTAGAGATCGGGGGCGAGGCGTCCCATGGCCCCGAAGGCGCCCTTGCGCGCGCGCCAGAAGCGGTCGCGCTCGGCGTCGTCGCGCGCGCGATCGACCCGGGTCGCCCCCTCCGCCATCGTCGCCTCGCGGATCGTCTCGATCTGGCTCGGGAGCGCGTGGGCGGGCCCGTCGAGCTCGACGAGGAGGATCGCACCGGCGTCCCGCGGGAGACCGGCGGCGTAGACGCTCGATTCGACCGCGTCGATGGTGCGGCGGTCGACGATCTCGAGGGCCGCCGCGACGAGACCGCTCTGGATGATCCGTCCCACCGAGCGACACGCGGACACGACGTCGGGAAAGACCGCGAGCAGGGTCTCGACCGCCTCCGGGAGCGGGGTGAGACGCACCGTCACCTCGGTGACGATGCCGAGGGTGCCCTCGCTCCCGACGATCGCGCCCACCAGGTCGTAGCCCTCGGCGAAGCCGGTGGGCCCACCGAGACGCAGGCTCTCCCCGTCCGGCGTCACGAACTCGAAGCCCAACACGTGGTTGGTCGTGGTGCCGTACTTCAGGGTGTGGGGACCCCCCGAGTTCTCGGCGACGTTGCCGCCGATCGTGCACGCCGCCTGACTCGAGGGATCCGGTGCGTAGAAGAGCCCGTAGGGCTTCACCGCCTCCGAGAGCTCGGCGTTGATCAACCCGGGTTGGACCACGGCGTAGCGATCCTCGGGGTGGACCTCGAGCACGCGGTTCAACCGGGAGCACTCGATCACCACCGCGCTCTCCACCGCGGTCGCGCCTCCGGAGAGCCCGGTCCCCGCGCCCCGCGCGACGAAGGGGGCCCCGTGGCGCTTGCACGCGGCGACGCAGCGCGCGATCTGGCCCTTCTCGTCGGGGAGCACGACGGCCGTGGGAAGCCCGCTGTGGACCGTGAGCCCGTCGCACTCGTAGGGCAGGAGGTCTTCCGCGCTCGACAGACACCCGTCCTTGCCGACGATCTCGCGCAGCTCGTCGAGCAGCTGCAGCCGCGTCCGGGGATCGAGGTCGCTCACGCCAGCAGCGCTCCGGGGTCGCGGCCGCTCACGGCCGGGGCGTTCCGGCGTCGAGGGTCGCCCACGCCGGGAGACCCGTGTGGGAATCGAGATCGCTCACGCGAGACCGAGACGCTCGAGGTCGTCCTCGTCGAGGCCCAGGTAGTGACCGACCTCGTGTTTCACGGTGATCTGCACCTGCTCGATGAGCTGGTCGCGGTCGGCGCAGATCTTCTCGAGGTTGCGGCGGAAGAGAATGATCTGATCGAGATCGGTGGGCTGCTGCTCGACGCTCCACTGGGTGCGCGGGGTCCCGATGAAGATGCCGAGAATCTGGGGCGAGACGTTCTCGCGCTCGATCAGCTCCTTGGCCGGGAAGTCCTCGATCAAGATCGGGATGCCCTCGACGTACTCGCGGATCGAGCGGGGCAGGTCGCCGATCGCGTCGGCGGCGGCGCGCTCGAATTCGTTCTCGGAGATCACCGTGGCGAGCGGGTACTGATCGGGCGCGAGGGCGTTGGCCTGGGTGAGCGCGCGCTCCGCCTCGTCCTCACGCCCGAGACGCTCGAGCACCAGACCGAAGTGGTAGAGGGCGTGGGGCGCGTCGGGCTCCATCGCCACCGAGCGTTCGAGTCGGCTGCGCGCCTCTTCGAAACGGCCCTGCTCGAAGAGGATCTGCCCCTCGAAGGAGCGGTAGATGGCGATCTCCCCGGCGGTCTTGAGCGCGCGGCGCACCAGGAAGAGCGCCCCGTCCAGGTCGTCCTGGTAGAAGAGCGCCTTCGACTTCAGATAGTAGACCTCGGCCTCGTTGTGATGGTCGAGGCGCGGCAGCGGCGCCTGCGCCGCCAGCAGGCGATCGCAGTGGTCGATCGCCTCTTCGAAGGCGCCGAACTCCTCGACGAGAAGCTCGGTGCGGTTCAGATGCGCGGTGACGAACTTCGGGTCGGCCTTGGCGGAGGTTTCGAACTCGGCCAGGGCCTCGTCGATCTTGCCCTCGTCCCACAGGATCTCGCCGCGGCCGTTGCGCGCTTCGGCACCGTCCGGATGGGCCTTCAGGGCTTCGTCGAGCCACGCCAATGCCTCTTCGGTGCGACCTCCGTGCGAGGCCTCCATGGCTTGGTCGAGACAGTCCCAGTAACGATCTTTGTCTTTCATCGCCCTTTCCGAGCCGCGGCCGGGGGGTCCACCGACCTCGGAAATGCCAGCCGATCATAGCAGACACCGACCCCGCCCCGGGGCCGATCCCTCCGTCGGAACGAACTCCTAAATATTTGAAATTGTTATGGAAAAGACGATTTCTCAGAAACTGGAGAGGCGCTTCGAAAAGCCGTTTGGAGGGAGGGCGAAAAGGACCCGAGCGGAGCGCCGAGGATGCCTCGGCGCCGCTTGCGGGGCCTCCCGGGTGCCGGATACTCCGCCCCGTGCCGCCCTCCTCCCCTCGCCTGACGCGTCGTTCCCTGGGGTGCGCGATCCTGGGTCTGCTGCCCCTGGGCCTGCTGTCGAGATCCCGCCCCGCCGAGGCGCAGCGCCCCAAGACCCCGAGCGACCCCGCGAAGCGCCGCCCCACACGGGGCGACCACCTCACGCCCCTGGAGGGCGAGGGCCGGGGCACCGCGATCCGGCTCGACGACCTCGAGCCCGGCGCTGCACCGCTGCTCGTGGTGCCCCTCGAACCCGACTCCGGGGTGATCCGCGACGGCTCCCGGCTGAATCAGCTGCGGCTGTTGCGCCTCGCCGAGTCGAGCCTCAGCCAGGAGACCGCCCGCTACGCCGCGTCCGGGGTCGTGGCCTATTCGGCGGTGTGCTCCCATACCGGGTGTCCGGTCTCCGAGTGGAACGCCGAGACGCTGCGTCTGGTGTGTCCCTGTCACGGCTCGGAGTTCGACCCCGCAGCCCGGGCCACGGTGAAGAACGGCCCAGCGCCGCGGCGGCTGGCGGTGCTGCCGCTACGCGAAGAGGCCGGAGTGATCGTCGTGCGGAGCGGGTTCCGCGGAAAGGTGGGGTTCAGTCTTGGTTGATCGGATTCGGCTCGCGGCCGCCTGGCTGGTCGCAGCGGGGGTCCCGCTTCCCCTCGCCGGCGCGGCGGACTACCCCGTGGTCACCGAGGAGCGGCTGCGCAGCCCCGAGCCCCACAACTGGCTCCAGGTGCGCGGCACCGACGATGCCTGGGGCTACAGCCCCCTCGACCAGATCGACACCGACAACGTGGGAGACCTGGTGCCGGTGTGGAGCTACTCCACCGGTGTGCGCGAGGCCCACCAGGCCGCCCCCCTCGTGAACGAGGGCCGGATGTACGTCACGACGCCGGGCAACCAGGTCCTCGCCCTCGACGCGCGCAGCGGCGATCTCCTCTGGCGCTACGAACGCGAGCTTCCCGACGACCTCTTCCAGCTCCACCCCACCAACCGAGGGGTCGCGCTCTACGGGCGCTACGTCTATCTCGCGACGGTGGACGCGGCGCTGGTCGCCCTCGACGCCGAGACCGGAGAGGTGGCCTGGGAGCAGGAGGTGGAGGACTACGCCGCCGGGTACTACATGACCCTCTCGCCGCTCCCCGTCGGCGGGAAGATCCTGGTGGGCGTCTCGGGGGGCGAGTTCGGCGTGCGCGGCTTCGTCCAGGCCTTCGACGCCCTGAGCGGGGAGCCCGCGTGGAAGACCTACACGATCCCCGGACCCGGTGAACCGGGTCACGACACCTGGCCGGCGGACACCTGGCAGACCGGCGGGGTCCCGGTCTGGGTGACGGGCTCCTACGACCCGGATCTCGGGCTCAGCTACTGGGGCACCGGCAACGGCGGCCCCTGGACCGGCGATACACGGGGCGGCAAGGACAACCTCTACGCGACCTCGGTGATCGCCCTCGACGTCGAGACCGGCGCGCTGCGCGGCTACCACCAGTACCACTGGAACGATTCCTGGGACTGGGACGAGGTGTCGACGCCGGTGCTGGTCGACTTCAAACGCGGCGAGCGCGAGGTGCGCGGGCTGATCCACGCCGGGCGCAACGGCTACCTGTGGTTCCTCGAACGCGGCGAGGGTCCGATCGGCTTCGTCGACGCCAAGCCCTACGTGCGCCAGAACGTGTTCACCGGGCTCGACCCCGAGACCGGCCGGCCGAGCTACGACCCCGCGCGCGTTCCCGGGCTCGGCAAGGCCGCCGAGTTCTGCCCCTCGTTCTGGGGCGGCAAGGACTGGCCTCCGGCCTCGTTCCACCCGGGTACCCGGTTGCTCTACATCCCCGCCAACGAGAACCTGTGCTCGGTGCTCGAGGGCGTGCCGTCGAAGTACACCGAGGGGGAGCTCTTCTTCGGGGTCGAGTTCGACGCCATCGACCTCGTGCTCCACCCCGACGCCCACGAGCACATCGGCGAGCTCCAGGCCTGGAACGTCGACACCGGCAAAGAGGCCTGGACCGTGGAGTTCGAGAGTCACAACTGGGGCCCGATCCTCAGCACCGGTGGCAACCTGCTCTTCGCCGGCGGCACCAACGACCGCTACTTCCGCGCCTTCGATGCGCGAAGCGGCAAGGAGCTGTGGCGCCAGCGCACGAACTCGGGGATCGTGGGAATGCCCAGCAGCTACGAGATCGACGGTGTCCAGTATGTCGCGGTGCTCTCGGGCTGGGGGGTCGACGCCGAGCGCAAGCAGGACATCTTGAATCGCCACCTGAAGACCAAGACCCACGTGCCCCAGGGCGGGGTGCTCTGGGTGTTCGCCCTGCGCGACAAGACCCGTTGAGCGGCGCGTCGTCGTCACTGCGCGGGATCGCGTACATCGTGGCCGCGATGACCGTGCTCTCTGCGAGCGACGCGGCGGCGAAGTGGCTCTCCCCCCACTACGACGCCGCGGAGATCATGTGGGTGCGCTCGATGATCGGGCTGCCCCTGGCGGTCGTGATCCTCGCCCTGACCCGCGGCCGCGAAGGCTTCCGCACCCGGAAGCTTGGAGGCCACGCCATCCGCACCGGGCTGATGCTGATCGCCTGGGGGCCCTTCATCTACGCGCTGCGCACCCTGCCCCTCGCCGACGCCTTCACGATCGCCTTCTGCTCCCCGCTCTTCATGACCGTGTTCGGCTACCTCCTGCTGGGCGAGCGGGTCACCCGGGCGCGTTGGATCGCGGTGGGTGTCGGCTTCCTCGGCGTCGTGGTCGTGCTCCAGCCGAGCGGCACGGGATTCGGGCTCCCCGCCCTGGCCACCCTCTTCGCGGCACTCATGTGGGCGCTCTCCACCACCTTCACGCGGCGGCTCACCGTGACCGACTCGAGCGAGTCGATGCTCTTCTTCTACATGCTGCTCTCGACGCTGGTGCTCTCCCTCGGGCTCCCCACCTACTCGCTCTCGATCGATCCGGGACACGGCTGGATCTTCGCTGTGACCGCGATTTCGGGGACGGTGGGGCACTGGCTGATCGCCCAGGGCTTCCGATACGGGGAGGTCTCGCTCCTCGCGGTGTTCGAGTACCTGGCCCTCGTGTGGGCGTTGCTCTTCGGCTACTGGATCTGGAACGACACGCCCAACGCCACGGTGCTGCTCGGCGCCGCGCTGATCATCGGCAGCGGCATCGCGATCGCGCGGCAGGAGGGCCGCCGGGCGCGCGCCGGCGCGGAAGACCCGGCGGACGCCGAGGGCGTCGCGGCCTAGCGCGTCCTCGAGACACGGCGCGAAGCGCGCGCCAGACACGGCGCGGCCTAGGCGGCGCCCGCGCTCGGCGTGGTCGGGGCGGCCCGCAGTCCCATCACGCGCCCCACTTCTTCGGGACGCCCCAGGGTGTCGTGGGCGCGTTGCATCTCCCCGAGCCAGGCCTGGATCTCCTGCGTCATCGGGGTCGCGCGCCGGCTCGCCTGGCTCACGTGCAACGAGAGCAGCTCGTTGGTGGCCGCGAGATAGCCCTCCTCCGCGTGGAACATCTTGTGGAGGTAGTGGATCCGCTTCTCGTCGAAATCGAGGAGCTGGGTGGTGAAGCGCAGCGGAGCCCCTTCGCGCACCTCGCGCTGGTAGGTGACGTGCCCTTCGAGGCAGAAGGTGCTGATCTGCTGCGCCTCGCGGTGGGCGGTGGTGAGCCCGACGTAGTCGAGAAAGTCGTCGGTCGCGAAATCGAAGACCAGGACGTAGTAGCCGACGTTCAGGTGCTGGTTGTGATCGGTCCACTCGGGCCGGACGACGTCGCGGTAGTGGTCGAAGGGGGTCTGGATTTCCACGGCGCCGGCAGTGTAGCCTCCGGCAAACACCCCCCCGCCCGCGCCCGCGGGCGGCAGCGGAGAACGCCAATGCCCGTCAACCAGAACGCCTCGATCGAGAAGCACAACCTTCCGGGTCTCGAGCACCAGACCCTCGCCGGGAGCCGCGACGGCTTGAAGGGCGTCGAGGTGTGGCGCCAGACGATCACCGCCGGCGCCGCGACCCCGGTGCACCGTCACGACTGCGAAGAGGTCATCGTGATCCTGGGCGGCGAGGGCACCTGCACGATCGAGGGCGAGGACCACCGCTTCCGCGCCGACGAGACCCTGATCATCCCGCCGGGCGTCGTGCACCAGATCTGCAACACCGGTGACGAGGACCTCTACATCCTCGCGACCCTCACCATGGCCCCCGTCGCGGTCGAGACCGCCGACGGTGCGGCCATGCCGCTCCCCTGGGACTGATCGCCGCTCCCGTGGAACGGGTCTTCGTGCCGGCGGCCGGGACGGCGCCGCGTCTGGCCTGCGACGTCGTGGGCGCCGGCGCGCTGGTGGTGTGTCTGCACGGCATCGGGGGCAACCGCAGCAACTGGGCGCGGCAGCTCGAGACCCTGGGCGGCCGTTGCCGCGCCGTGGCCTGGGACGCGCGCGGCTACGGCGAGAGCGACGACTACGAGGGACCCCTCGACTTCGGCGACTTCGCCGCCGACCTGCTGCGTCTGCTCGACCACTTGGGCGCCGAGCGCGGGCACCTGGTCGGTCTCTCGATGGGGGGGCGCATCGCCCTCGACTTCTGCGAGCGCCACCCCGAGCGGGTCGCGAGCCTGGTGCTCTGCGACACCTTTCCCGGCTTCGACGCCTCCTTCAGCGCCGAGGCCCGGGACGAGTTCATCCGCAGCCGTCGCGAGCCGCTGCTGCGCGGTGTCTCGCCCCGCGAGATGGCCCCCGACGTCGCCAAGACCCTCGTGAGCCCGAGCACCGGGCCGGAGATCACCGAACAGCTCGTCGAGAGCATGGCCCGGCTGCACGTGGAGTCGTACATCAAGGCGACCGAGGCGACGACCCGCTACGAGCGGGTCGCCGATCTCGCCGCGATCGCGACGCCGACCCAGGTCATCGTCGGCGCCGACGATCGGCTCACCCCGCCCTCGATCTCGGAGCAGATGGCCGCCGCGTTGCCCGACGCCCGGCTGGCCGTCCTCGAGCACGCCGGCCACCTCTCGAATCTCGAGCGCCCCGAAGCCTTCGACACCGTCCTGGTCGCGTTCCTCGAAGAGGTGGGCGCCTTGGCCTGACCCGTCTCGGGCTCAGCCGTCGGCGTCGAGACGCCGGCGGATCTCGGGAAGACGTTCGCGCACCTCGTCGTCGAGCTCGGGGTAGCGCAGCGGCAACGCCGCGAAGGTGTCGCGCAGGATCCCCGCCACCGCGGCGCGCATGAACTTCTTCGAGTCGGCAGGGATCGCGTACCAGGGCGCCCAGGGGCGCGAGGTCTCGCGCAGCGCCTCTTGGTACGCCGCCATGTAGCGCTCCCAGTGGTCGCGCTCGGCGAGATCGTCCTCGCTGAACTTCCAGTTCTTGTGGGGCTTGTCGATGCGGTCGAGAAAACGCTCGCGCTGCTCGTCCTTCGACACGTGGAGAAAGAACTTGCGGATCACCGTGCCGTTGCGCGCCAGGTGCTCCTCGTGGCTGCGGATCGACGCGAAGCGCTGGGCCCACAGCGCCTCGTCCGCGGCGCCGCCGGGGATCCGCTGACCGTGCAGGATGCGCGGGTGGACCCGCACCACCAGGACCTCTTCGTAGTAGCTGCGGTTGAAGACGCCGATGCGCCCGCGCTCGGGGAGCCGTCGCGCGCTGCGCCACAGGAAATCGTGGTCGAGCTCTTCGTCCGAGGGCCGTTTGAAGTTCGAGACCTGGAACCCGGCGGGGTTCACCCCCGAGAGCACGGCCCGGATCGTCGAGTCCTTGCCGGCGGCGTCCATCGCCTGGAAGATCAGCAGCACGGAGTAGCGGTCGTCGGCGTAGAGCAGACGCTGGTAGTCGCGGAGCGCGTCGACGTTCTCGTCGAGGGTGCGTTCGCAAGCGTCGCCGTCGACGGCCGCGCGACCCGGGTGGGTCGGGACCCGGCGGATGTCGAAGCCGCCGTCGAAGTCGACGAGGTAGGGGCTCTGTGTGGGCTCGGTGGCGGACACGACGCAGGGCCTCTCGACGCGGGGGAGGCGCAGCATACCCCGAGTCGTCCCTCGGCTTAAGCCCGCAGGCGGGGGTGCCGATTCCGTCTCCAGGGGGGACCGGACTTCGTGCAGCCCGAGCCGCGTTTCAAGAAGCGAGTGCCCTGCGACCTCGTCGTCGCGGGGGCGCGGCACCCGGGGATCGTGCTCAACATCTCCCGCGGTGGCCTCTACGTGCAGACCTCGGTGGCCGTCCAGCGCGGCGACTGGGTCGCCGTCGATCTGAACTCGCGGGTCGAGCGCCAGGCCATCGGTCTCGACGCCGTCGTCATGTGGAACCGCAAGGTCGCGGCCCAGCTCCGCGGCGTGCGTCACGGCGGCGTCGGACTCAAGATCCGCAACGCCGGTCGCGACTACTACGACCTGCTGCAATCCGTCGCGGGCGAGACGGGAACGACCTATCGCGGCAGCGCCACGGAGCGGGACGACGACCCCCCCCAGCCCCGCTTTCGCGTGCGCGTCGGCCTGCGCGACCACCCCCGCTCCAAGACCGTCGTGGTCGCGGCTCCCGACGAGAGCCAGGCGCGGGGACGTGCGCTGCGCCGCGCCGGCGAGGGGGAGTGGGAGATCCTCGAAGTGCTGCCCGTGCCGGGCGACGACGACTCCCACTAGAGCCGAGACTCCCGCGCGCCCGGATCGGGTAGCCTGTCGCGATGCGACAGGATCGCGGAGACCGGCGGGGCCCATGGATTCGGTGAGCCTGGGCGAAGCCGCGCGAACGATCGGCGTGATCGTCACGGTGGGCTATCTCGCGGTCCAGATCCGCCAGAACACCCTGGCGATCCGCACCTCGGCCTACGACAACGCCACCGCGTCCCTCAACAACTTCCTGGGCTGGCTCGGCCAGAGCGAGTCGGCCCTCGACACCCTGGCCAAGGGCGCGGAGGGGCTCGACACCCTCGACAAGCGCGAGAACCTCCAGTTCTCGACGATGATGAACTCGATCTTCACGGTGATCGAGAACCTCTACCACCAGCACCGCTACGGCCGGATCGACGACAAGTTCTGGATGAAGTGGGACCGCTGGACCCAGCTCTACCTGCTCTCCCCGGGGATCGCCCAGTGGTGGGAGCTCCAGCGCGAGATCTTCACCGAGGAATTCGCGGCGTACGTGGACACGACCCTGGCGGGACTGCGGGACGGCTCGATCACCGGCCCCGTCGCCTCCCGCTCCTACCACCGGGAGATCTCCGACGACACCGTGGCGCGGACGGGCGCCCCCGACTAGCGCGCGGCGACCCGCGCGGCGAAGGCGCTCCACGCGTCGGCGCAGGGCTCGGGGGTCTCCACCATCGGGACGTGCCCGATCCCCGGGAGCCGCTGCACCTCGGCGCCGGGGATCGCGTCGGCCAGGAGTTTCGCCCCCGAGACGTCCAGAAGACGATCGCGCTCACCCCAGGTGATCAGGGTGGGCACGGCGCTGCCCTCGAGCTCCGTCTCGAGGGCGGTGCCCTCGCCGTCGAGCTCCTGCATCAGCTCGTCGAAGACGGCCTGGTAGAGCGGGCGTCGAGCGATCGCGATCCGGGCGAGGTGCCGGAGCACCGGTCCCGGGATCGGCGGTGGGCGCTCCATCGCGAAGTCCATCAGCGCCTGAAACTCCTCGGCGTTCGACACGACCAGCGGGCTCTCTCCCGCCTCGAGGCGCCGCGCCAGCTCGCTCTCCTCCGCCCCGGCCACCCCCGCCGGCGCGACCAGCCACAGCCCGAGCAGGTCCTCGGGGTGCGTCGCGGCGTAGGCGCCAGCGATCGCGCCTCCCATCGAATTGCCCCCCAGATAGAAGCGGCCGAGCCCCAGGGCCTGGGCGAACTCGCGCACCCGCGCGACCTGGGTCTCGATCGAGTAGCGATCGCCCGACACGGCGGGGGTATCGCCGAAGGGCGGGAGGTCGGGGGCGATCACCCGAAAGCGCTTGGTCAGATAGCGCGCGATCGGGGTCCAGTTGTCCTTCTCCGCACCGAAGCCGTGGAGGAGCACCAGCGCCTCGCCGCTCCCCCCGTCGAGGTAGGCCACGGGGCGCCCGTCGACCGCGACGCGACCGGCGCGCAGCCCGGCGAGACGACGCTGACCGGCGATCGCCACGCGCAGCAGGAGCAGCGGCCCAAACTTCCACAACGCGATCACGCCGACCGCCAAGAGCACCAACCCGACCCAACCCAACCAGATCATCCGGAGCCCTCCTTCGCGCCGACGGCGCGTAGCGGCTGGCAGAAACACAACACGTTTCCGTCGGGGTCGCTCACGCGGAACTCGCGGTTGCCCCAGGGCTGGTCGAAGGGCGGACCTTCGGTCCCGATCCCCCCGGCCTCGAGGTCGCGGTGCCAGTCGTCGACGTCCTCGACGTAGAGGTAGACGAGGGTCCCGGGCTGGGAATCGCCCTCCCCCTCCGAGAGGTACAGGATCATGCCGCCGCGGCGCACCTGGGCGAAGGGCGGCAGATCGGGGGTGTCGCGCCACTCCCAGTCGAGGGAGAAGCCCAGCCCTTCACGATAGAAGCGCAGCGCACGGTCGAGTCGCTCGACCCGCAGGGTGGGAACCACGTAGGACACTGGGCGCGTTTGCCTCCTCGCCCGGAGCCTAACGCTTACCCGACGAGCCGCGGGGCGACCATCAGGAGCCAGACCCCGGCCCCGCCGATGAGGCCCGCCGCGCTGCGCCGCAGCCCCGACCACTCCTCGGGGAGCAAGCTGAAGGCCGCGAAGACCCCGACGCTCAGACACAGCACCAGCGACCCCGCGAGCACCGGGTGCGCCCGGGCGATTTCGGAGAGCCGCCGTCGCACCACGGGGCTCCGCTAGCGGGTGGTCATCGCGCGTCCGCCCGCCTTCACCGCGTCGGCCTTGCCGGGGGAGGGGGGCACCTCGACGCCGCGAATGCTGGCGGGGCGCTCGGCGATCGCGTTCATCCAGCGCTGCAGATGCTCGAGACCCTCGACCGGAACCCGGGCCCAGTAGTAGCTCCGCACCCACGACCAATTGGCGATGTCGGCGATGCTGAAGTCTCCGGCCAGGTACTCGGTTTCGGCGAGCTGGCGGTCGAGCACCTCGTAGAGCCGCCGCGTCTCGTTGCAGTAGCGGTTCACCGCCGCCGGCACCTCCTCGGGGAAGTAGCGGACGAAGACCACGGCCTGCCCCTGCATCGGTCCGATCCCGGCCATCTGGAACATCAGCCACTGCATCACGCGGTAGCGACCGGCAGTGTCGGTGGGGAGGAGTCTCCCGGCCTTCTCGGCGAGGTAGAGCAGGATCGCCCCCGACTCGAAGACGTGCAGACCCGTGTCGCGGTCGGTGATCACGGGGATGCGGCCGTTCGGGTTCATCGCCAGGAACTCGGGGGTGTGCTGCTCGCCTTTCGAGAGGTCGATCACGTGGGGCTCGTAGGGGAGCGCGAGCTCCTCCAGAGCGACGGAGACCTTCCACCCGTTCGGTGTGGGCGCCGTGTAGAGATCGATCATGGCTTCCTCGTCGTGTTCGTGGGCGACACGTGAACCGGTACTCGCTAGCTGCCCGCGACCCGGGCCACGTCCGCCTCGAGGCCGCTGCGAATCCGCTCGGCGAGGGCACCGCGTGTCCGGCGCTTCGCGTCCGCGAAGATGTCGGTCTCGTGGACGGCGAGACGCGAGGCCGCGGCCAGGGCGGTGTCCTCGAGCTCCGCCTCCTGCGTCACGGCGTCGAGGTATCCGGCGGCCACCGCGTCGTCGGGTCCGTAGAGGGTGGCGCCGAGCAGTGCGGCGCTCAGGTGGCGTTTCGACAGCCGATCCCGAGCGAGCTCGACGGCGAACTCGGGAATCCGGAGCCCGATCGCGACCTCGTTCAACCCGATCTTGTAGGCGCCGGCGGCGCCGATGCGTGTGTCGCCGGTGAGGGTCAGCAGCGCCCCCGCCGCCACCGCGTGCCCGCTACACGCCACCACCAGGGGCTGGGGGTGGAGGTAGGCCTTCATCAACAGCTCGCCACCCGCCACGACGAGCCCACGCACGGCGTCGGGCCCTCCCCGGATGATGCCCAGGTCGAAACCGGCGGAGAAGCGACCCGGGCGCCCGATCAGAACGGCGGCGCGCGCCTCGGCGGCGGCGCGGTCGAGTCCCGCGGAGATCGCGTCGATCATCGCGTGGCCCAGTGCGTTGGCTTTGCCGTCGTCGAGACGCAACAGCGCGACCTCGTCTCGGGTTTCGTAGTGCAGCGGGTCGCTCATCGTGGGTCCGGTATCCTCGTCGTCATGAAGCTCTACTGTTTTCCGGTGGCGCCCAATCCTACACGGGTGCGGGTCTATCTGGCGGAGAAGGGCATCGAGGTCCCCGAGGTGTTGGTGAGTCTCCCGAAGGGGGAGCAGAAGCACCCCGAGCACCTCGCCCGCGACCCCCAGGGCAGGCTCCCGGTCCTCGAGCTCGACGACGGAAGCTACCTCACCGAGTCGCTCCCGATCATCGAGTATTTCGAAGAGCTCCACCCCGAGCCGCCGATGATCGGCCACGACCCCCTCGAACGCGCTCGGGTGCGCACCCTCGAGCGGATCGCCGAGATGAACGCCCTGTTGCCCATCGCGCGCTACATCCACGCGACGAATTCTCCGCTGGGGCTGCCGCCGAACCCCGTGCTCGCCGGCGAAGCCGAGAAGGCGATGGCCTCGGGACTCCGTCTCCTCGACGAGCGGGTCGGCGAGCGCCCCTTCGTCGCCGGCGACGCGCCGACGATCGCCGACTGCACGCTCTACGCGGCGTTCTTCTTTGCGGAGTTCGGCAAGGTCGCGATCCCGGCCGAACACCAGAACCTGACGCGTTGGCACGCCGCGTGGAGAGAGCGCCCGAGCGCCGCCGCCGCCTCGCGACGGCCGCCACGGGCCGCCTAGGCGTCGTCGTCGCGTCCGGCGCTGCCGCGTCCGGCGCGGCTCGCTCCGGAGAGCAGAACGATGCGCACGAACATCGCCACCGCGCTCGCCAGCACCCAGAGCAACCCGAGGAGGTAGCCCGTGAAGCGGTGGGTGAAGGCCCACCCGAAGACGTTGAGCACCTGGATTGCCGTCACGACACAGGTGGCCGCGAGGACCGTGGGGTCGGCGATCCGCGCCTCGGGGAGCAGGGTGGCGCCGAAGCGCTGCGCCTGGCGCAGGAAGATCGTCGTCACGTAGACGGGTGACACCACGCCGAGGATCGCGCTCGAGAGCGACCACACCCGCTCGGCGCCGAGACCGGTGGAGAGCAGCAGGATCGGCAGGAACGAGAAGGTGATGGCGAGGACGCTCGTCTCGACCATGAGCTGGAGCCGGAACAGGTTGAGCGGCGTGGGCGAGTCGGCGCGCAGCACGAAAGCGATGCCCGCGAAGCCGACGACGGCGATCGCAATCTCGGCGATCGTCAGCAAGGTGTCGGCGGAGTCGATCATCCCCCGGTCGTGACGCAGAGCCCGGGCGCGTCGGCCGGCGCCTCGACCAGGAGCCGCGCGCGTTTCTCGGGGTTGGGCTCGGGCACCCACAGCTGGAGGGCTTCCCCAGAGACGAGACAGTACGCGAGCTCGTAGCGGTCCTCGGTCGCCCGCAGCCGCACCAGGGTCACCCCCTTCTCGAGGACCTCGCGGCGCGCCTCGAGCTCCGCCACCTCGTCCGCCGCGAGTGCCTGGCGGTAGCGCTCGGTCTCTTGGCGAAACGACCGGAAGACCGAGCGGCCGAAGCGCTCGGCGTGGCGCTCCCGCGCCCCCCGCTCCGCGAGGTGCACACCGACCACCGTCGAGCCCATGAGCACGACGAACGCGAAGCCGATCAGGAGGAGCAGACGTCTCACCGGGGGCCGTCCCGGTAGACCCAGGGCCGCCGCTCCCGATCCGCGTGCTGGAACGCCGCGATCGGGTCGCCCAGGGCGAGGGTGGCCGCGATCGGGTCGAGGCCCTCGAGGAGGGTCTGGCGTCGCCACGGGTTGAGCCGGAAGACGCGCGGCGGGTCACCGGGAGCGCGCAGCTCGCAGGCCTCCACGTCGACCTCGACGTCGAGGTCCTCGGACTCGGCGCGACCCGCGAGGGTCTGCGCCTCTGCGGTGTCGAGCACCAAGGGGAGCACGCCGTTCTGGAAGCAGTTGTTGAAGAAGATCTCGCCAAAGCTCGGCGCGATCACACAGCGAAACCCCGCGTCGTGGAGCGCCCACACGGCCATCTCCCGCGAGCTCCCGCAACCGAAGTTCTCCGCCGCCACCAGCACCGGCGCGTTGCGGAAGCGCTCCTGGTTGAGCGGAAAGGAGGCGATCGGCGCGCCGTCGGCGTCGACCCGCCAGCGGCGGAAGAGCCCCTCGTCGAAGTGCGGCCGCTTGCGGTTGATGCAGTAGTCGATCGGGATGATGGCGTCGGTGTCGACGTTCGCGCGCCAAAGCGGCACGACCCGACCGGCGACCCGGCGCAGCGCCTCGCTCACGACGCGAGCTCCCGGGGGTCGGCGATCTGGCCGGCGACGGCCGCGGCGGCCGCCGTCGCCGGGCTCGCCAGGTGGGTGCGCGCCCGGGGCCCCTGACGACCCTCGAAGTTCCGGTTCGAGGTGGAGACACAGCGCAGGCCCGGCTCGACCACGTCGCCGTTCATCGCGACACACATCGAACAACCCGGCTCGCGCCACTCGAAGCCCGCCTCCAGAAACACCCGGTCGAGCCCCTCCGCCTCGGCGGCGGCCCGCACCTGCCCCGAGCCGGGGACGACCAGAGCGCGCACGCCCGCCGCGACGCGGCGCCCCGCGGCGACCCGTGCCGCCGCGCGAAGATCCGAGAGCCGGCTGTTGGTGCACGACCCGATGAAGACGCGGTCGATGGGCGTCCCCACCAGCGGTGCCCCCGCCTCGAGACCCATGTACTCGAGGGCGAGCTCGGCGGCGCTCCGGGCACCCGGGTCGGCGAGGTCGCCCCGGTCGGGAATCGCGGCGTCCACGGCGCACACCTGGGCCGGGCTGGTCCCCCAGGTGATCTGGGGGCCGATCTCGGCGACGTCGACCGCCACCTCGCGGTCGGCGCTGGCGCCCGGGTCCGAGGGCAACGCCCGCCAATCCTCGACGGCGCGCTCCCACGCCGCGTCGCGGGGCGCGTAGGGCCGCCCGGCGAGGTAGGCGATGGTGCGCTCGTCGGGCGCCACGTGGCCGATCCGCGCCCCGAGCTCGATCGACAGGTTGCACAGGGTGAGACGACCCTCGACCTCGAGGGCCTCGATCGCGGGGCCGGCGTACTCGACGGCGTAGCCGTCGCCACCCCGTGCCCCCAGCCGTCCGATCGTGAAGAGGGCGAAGTCCTTCGCCCCGACTCCGGGCGCCGTCTCGCCCTCGTAGCGCACCCGCAGCGTTCGCGGCCGGCGCTGCACCAGACATTGGGTCGCCAACACGTGGGCGACCTCGCTGGTCCCGATTCCCCAGGCGAGCGCGCCCACCCCGCCGACGGTGCAGGTGTGGCTATCGCCGCACACGAGGAGGGTGCCCGGCAACGCGATCCCGAGCTCCGGGGCGATCACGTGGACGATGCCCTGGCGCGGGTCGCCCAGGTCGAAGAGCTCGACGCCGTGGGCCGCGGCGTTGCGCCGCATCGCCTGGATGTAGTCGGCGCTCTCGGGGTTCGAGTCGTCGCCGCGTCCGGGCGTCGTGGCCACCACGTGGTCCTGGGTGGCGAAGGTGAGCTCGGGGTTTCGGGGCGCGACTCCGGCCGCGGCCATCCGGTCGAAGGCGACGTCGCTCGACAGCTCGTGAAGCATGTGGCGATCGACGTGGAGCAGGTCGAAGCCGTCACCCAGATCCGCCACCACGTGCTGGTCCCAGACCTTGTCGAGGAACATCCGCGGCGCGGCGTCGGTCACGTCTCGTCCTCGGCCCACTTCTTCTCGAAGTCCCACACCTCCTCGAAGCCCATCAGCCGATGCATGTCCTCGATCGGGTAGAGCGGGGTCTCGAGGCCGAGACTCGACCCGGTCTTCGCGATGTGGGCGTAGGTCGAGTCGAGGGCCTGGGCCGCGGCGCAGAAGCCGGTGCCCGGGTAGATCGCGACCGCGAAGCCGAAGCGACGCAGGGTGTCCGCAGGGATCACCGGTGAGCGCCCCGCCTCGACCATGTTGGCCAGAAGCGGCGCGTCGACCTCTTGGCCGATCCGCTCGAACTCGGCCTCGCTCTCCGGCGACTCGACAAAGACCACGTCGGCCCCGGCCTGCGCGAAGGCCTTGCCCCGGGCGATCGCCTCGTCGAGGCCGAGGGAGGTACGCGCGTCGGTGCGTGCCACGATCAGAAAGTTGGGATCGCGGCGCGAGTCCGCCGCGACCTCGATCTTGCGCACCGCGTCGGCGAAGGAGATGACCCGACGTCCGGGGGTGTGTCCGCACTTCTTCGGGAACTCCTGGTCCTCGAGCTGGATCGCGCAGACCCCGGCGTCCTCGTAGCCGCGCACCGTGTGGGCCACGTTCAGCAACCCGCCGTAGCCCGTGTCGGCGTCGGCGATCAGCGGGCTCTGGGTGGCGTCACAGATCAGCTTGGCGCGCGTCACCATCTCGCTGTAGGTGGCGAGACCGGCGTCGGGGAGCCCCAGCGCCGACGCGACGGTGCCGTAGCCGGTCATATAGAGCGCCGGGGGGTCGTAGCGATCGGCCAGCCGCGCCGAGATCATTTCGAAGACGCCGAGGGCGACGGTGAGCTCGCGTCGTCGGACGCGGTGTGCGAGTTGGGCTCGTTTTGCCGCGGCATCGGCCATCGGGGGACTCCTCTGCGGATCTCTGCGTGGATCGTAACTGGCCTAAGATAGGGTACGCGCCCGGGGACGACCTTCGGGCCCCAGACCCGACGACACGGAGAGAGGCAGACATGCTGGTAATCGGCGGACGCATCCGGATCGACTCCGAGGGCCGCGACCGGGCCATCGCCGCGGCGACCGAAATGATGGCCGCGAGCAACCGCGAGGCCGGCTGTATCAGCTACACGCTGAGCGCCGACCTCGAAGACCCGGGGTTGTTCCGCATCTTCGAGGAGTGGGAGAACGAAGAGGCCCTCGCCGCGCACTTCAAGACGCCCCACATGGCCGCCTTCAACAAGGTGATGGGTTCGCTCCAGGTGCTCGAGATCGACGTCAAGCAGTACGCCGTCTCCGATACCAAACAACTGATGCCCTAGACGACGGGGAGACCCCGATGCCGGTGATCGATGGCGACAGCCACTTCATGGAGCCCCTCGACCTCTTCGAGCGCTACGTCGAGCCCGCGTACCGCGATCGCTGCTTCCGTGTCGAGCACGGCGCCGACGGCGAGCGCAAGTTGCTCGTCGACGGCCGCCCGATGCGTCTGATCGACTCCGAGGAGCTGCTGGGCGCGCTCGTGGCTTACGGACAGAAGGAGGACGGCAAGGACCTCTCCTCCTTCGACCGCTACCTCCTCGAGAACGAGCGATGGCAGGACATGACAGAGCGCGTGCGTTTTCTCGACGCCGAGGGCTTCGACAAACAGGTCCTCTACCCGAGCCTCGGCCTGCTCTGGGAGGGCGCGGTGTCCGACCCGAAGCTCGCCGACGCCCTGGTGCGTGCCTACAACACCTGGGCCTTCGAGCTCTGTAGCGACCACGCCGACCGGCTCTACCCGGCGGCGCACATCTCGCTGCGCGATGCCGACCTCGCGGTGGCCGAGGTCGAGCGCGTCGCGAAGCTCGGCTGTCGCACCCTCTTCGTCGCGGCGATGCCCGTCGACGGCAAGAGTCTGGGGCACGCCGACCTCGATCCGATCTGGGCCGCCGCCCAGGACGCGGACCTCTCGATCTCGCTCCACCTCTGCGGTCACTCGCACTACACCGGGCACCAGTACTACCGGGACGAGTACCCCGGGTTCATGTTCATCACGATGAACGTGATCCAGGACCCCCGGATGGCGCTCACGACGATGGTCTACGACGGCGTCTTCGAGCGCTTCCCGAAGCTGCGGGTCGCGACGATCGAGGCGATGGCCGGTTGGGTGGGCGAGTGGCTCGAGCGACTCGACTACCGCTTTGGCTACATGAAGGACACGTCCCAGATGAAGCGCACGCCGCGGGAGTACTTCGCGGACAACATCTGGATCTGTGGCGACCCCGAGGAGCAGATGTTCCCGCTGATCGTCCAGTTCGCCGGGGACGAGAAGTTCTTCTTTGGTTCGGACTTCCCCCACGCCGAGGGCTTCCTGCACCCGATCAAGACGATGCGGGAGAACTTCGCGAGCCTGCCCGGGGACACCGTCGACCGCTTGCTCGAGCAGAACGCGCAGAACTTCTTTCGTCTCTAAGGAACGGAGAGAACCCGATGACCACGCTCGAAGAACGGATCCAGCGTCTCGAAGACATCGAGGCGATCAAACAGCTCAAGGCCGAGTACTGTGCCTATTGTGACGACGGCTACAACCCGGACGCCATCGCCAAGCTCTACACCGAAGACGCGGTCTGGGATGGTGGCGAGAGCCTGGGGCGTTGCGACGGCCGCGAGGCGATCCGCGAGTTCTTCCAGGGCGCGCCCAAGATGATCTCGTTCGCGATCCACAACGTGCTGAACCCGCGCATCGAGGTGAACGGCGACACCGCCACCGGGGTCTGGTACCTGCTTCAGCCGATGACCACGGCACCCAAGAACGAGGCGGTGTGGTTGACCGCGGTCTACCACGACCGCTACCGCAAGGTCGGGGGCACCTGGATGTTCGAGCACGTCGAGATCGAGGTGCGCTTCATGTCGCCCCACGAGGGGGGCTGGGCGAAGACGCCGCTCCTCGAGCTGTGAGCCCCGCGGAACGGCGTGCCCGCCCGGCGCGGGTCGCGCTCGCGCTCGTCGTGCTGGCGGGGGCGGCTCCGGCCGGCGCCGCCCCGGTCGACGACGAGCGTCTCCTCGCCGCGGAGGACGAGGCCGGCGCCTGGCTGAGCTACGGGCGCGGCTACGCCCAGCGACGCTTCTCGCCCCTCGGCGAGATCGACCGCGACAACGTCGCCCGGCTGCGCCCCGCCTGGATCGCCCAGACCGGGATCCCCGGCACCTTCCAGGCGACACCGCTGGTCGCGGACGGCACGATGTATCTGAGCATCCCGGGTGGCCACGTCGCGGCTCTCGACGCGGCGACGGGTGCGGAGCGCTGGCGCTACCTGCACCCGGAGCCCACCCGCAAGACCTGCTGTGGTCGCAGCAACCGCGGCGTCGCGCTGGGCTACGGCAAGGTCTTCGTCGCCACCCCCGACGCCCAGCTCGTCGCCCTCGCGCGCGACACGGGAGAGGTCGTGTGGAAGACGCCGCTCGCCGGCGACGACACCGCCCTCGGCGCGGCGATGGCCCCGCTGGTCGCGGCGGGCAAGGTCTTCGTCGGGGTCACGGGGGCGGGGTACGCGGCGGGGATGATCTCGAGCGGCACCCTCCTCGACGGGGTCGAACAGCAGCACCGCGGCACCCGGGGCGGGCGGGGCTACCTCGTGGCCCTCGACGCCGAGAGCGGCGTCGAGACCTGGCGCTGGTACTCGATCCCCGAGACCGGATGGGAGGGCGACTTCGTCGCCGAGACGCCCGGGGGCACCCCCTTGCCCCGCGACCTGGCGGCGGAACGCGCCGCCGCCCCGGGACACCGCGACGCCTGGTCCGGCGGCGGCGCCTCGGTGTGGACCACGCCGGCCTACGACCCGGAGCTCGGCCTGCTCTACGTCGGCACGGGCAACGCGGCGCCCCAGTTCGACGGCGCCGCGCGCCCCGGGGACAACCTCTACGCCTCGTCGGTGGTGGCGATCGACGTCGGCGACGGAAGCACGCGCTGGCACTTCCAGCAGGTGCCCCACGACCTCTGGGGCTACGACGTGGCGAGCCCGGTCGCGCTCTTCTCGTGGGACGGCCCGAACGGTCGCCGGCGCGCCCTCGGCCAGGCCGGCAAGACGGGTTGGCTCTACATCCTCGACCGTCGCAGCGGCGAGCTCCTGGTGCGCTCGGACCCCTTCGTCCCCCAACGCAACCTCTTCGCGCCCCTCGGCACCGAGGGGGTGGTGATCGCGCCGGGTCCCGCCGGTGGTGCCTCGTGGTCGCCGATCGCGGTCGATGCGGGACGCGGTCTCGCCTTCGTTGCGGGGATCCACATGCCGATGCGCTACCGACGCCGTCCCGCCGCGACACCCGGGGAGGCCGACACCTTCTCCGCGCGACCCGCGCACGGCGAAGCCACCCACGGCACCCTCACCGCGATCGAGCTCGCGACCGGCGCGGTGCGGTGGCAGGTCACGACCCCGGACCCGCTGGTCGGCGGTACCCTCGCGACGGCGGGAGGCCTCGTGTTCACGGGAGAGGGCCGCGGCCTGCTCCGTGCCTTTCACAGCGACAGCGGCGAGGCCCTCTGGGAGTTCCGCTGTGGCGCGGGGGTGAACGCGCCCCCGGTGAGCTACGAGGCGGGCGGGCGTCAGCACATCGCGGTCGCCGCCGGGGGACACCAGCTCTTCGGCTATCCCCTGGGCGACGCGGTGATCGCCTTCACCTTGCCCGAGTGACGCGCCCCCGCGATCGGGACCTCAGCGCTCCAGAACCGCCAGGCCCCAGGGTCGCTCGCCCACGGGGATCTGGGTGAGCCGCTCGCGGGTCGCGACGTCCACCACCGAGACGGCGTCGTCGAGGCCGTCGGCGCTGAAGAGCAGCGTGCCGTCGGGGCTCGGGGCGAGACCCCAGACCCGTTTTCCGACGGGGATGCTGGCGCGGTGCTCGAGGGTCTCGGCATCGAGCACCTCGATGCTGTTGCCACGCCCGGTCGTCACGAAGAGCTCGCCGCGCTCGGGGAGGAGCACCGCCCCCTTGGGCTTTGCGTTGGTGCCCTCGAGCTTCACCTTGTGCGCGACCTCGCCCCGGGCGAGGTCGAGAAGCGCGACCTCGCCGGCGATCTCGCTGGTGACGTAGGCGCGCTCGCCGTCGGGGGTGAAGGCCGCCTCTCGGGGGCGCGCGCCGACGAGGACCACCCCGACCTCCTCGTGCTCGGGGACGGCAATCACGTGGACGGTGCTGGTCGATTCCGCCGTCACCAGGACGCGGTCGCCCCGGGGCGAGCAGGCGACACCCTCGGGCTCGATCCCGACGGGAATCACGGCGAGGTGCTCGCCGCTCGACGGGTCGAGTACGGTCGCCGTGCCTTCGTCCTCGTTGCTCACGTAGAGGTGTCCCGTCTCGGGGTGTACCGCGAAGGCCTCGGGATCGGATCCGGCGCCGAGAGTCTCGACCAGAGCGAGGCTCTCGGTGTCCACCACCCCGATCGCGTCGTCGGCCCCGAGGGCCACGTAGAGCCGCGATCCGTCGGGGGAGAGACCGAGCCCGCGCGGGCGGGTGCCGACCTCGACCGTGGCCACGACGCTCTGGCTTCCGAGGTCGATCACCGACACGGTGCCGTCGCCCTCGTTGCTCACGAAGAGCAGCGGCGTGCGCGGCTCCCCCCGGCAGCCGAGGCTCGCGATCGCGACCCCCAAGAGAACGGCGCCCACTCGCGCGACGCGTCGCCCACGACGATCCATCCCGATCCCTCCCACTTCGCGTCTCGACCCCGAAGCCCCGGGGACCGCGGATCCTAGGCTGCGCACTCCCCGGGGACCGGGGATCCTAGGGTGCGCACTCGGTCGCGCCCAGGGTGTCGAGATCCCGCGAGTCCCCCAACGGTGCCTCGCCGACGACCTCGTCCGCTGCATCGATGTAGTAGAGCGGCTGGCGGAGCTGGCGGTTGGGGCGGAAGGTCAGCGCCACGCCCTTTTGGCCGTCGAGGCCGAGCTCCTGCTCCAGGTAGAGGGCGATCGTCCCGGGGTCGACGCTGCGGGTGCGGAGCACCGCCTCGCCCAGGCTGCGCGCCGCCGCCCAGGCCGCCCAGGCCTCGCTCTCCATGGCCTCCCCAAAGCGCTCGCGGTAGCGCTTGTTGAGATCGCGGGCGG
>JANQRO010000060.1 GCA_028284525.1 Myxococcota bacterium
ACCCGGCCAGCGCCGTCGACCCGATTCCGTGCAAGAAACAACCCCGCTACAACCCGACCCGCTGGGCCGTGTCGGGACGCGACGGGCTCGGGATGAACACCCGTTGTCACGCGCTCCACCGTGTGCAGCGGGTCGCCCGGGCCCTGGGCGCCCCGGCCTCCGCCCGAGACGAGCGCGCGCTCGTGGAGCTCTGGCGCAGCGACCTCCGCACCCGCGCCACCGAGGAGAAGGTCGAGGACTTTGCGGAGCGGATGGGGGCGCAGCAGGAGCGCGCCCGCGTGGCTCTCGAACGGGCCGTGCCCCCGCTTCCCGACGGCGCCGACCTGCTCCTGGTGAACCCGTGGTCCGAGCCCTGGGGGGACGCCCCGGTGGAGGCCGAACTCCGCTTCGCGCCCGGGCGCCTGCGCGACGCCGAGCTCGTCGCGGTGCGCGCCGAGGGGGCGCGTCTCGACGCGTGGCAGATCGAGGGCGCAGAGAGCTACCGGGACGGGAGCCTGCGACGCGCCACCCTCGTCCTCGACGCGCGGCTCGAGCCGGGGGGACGTCTCGCCCTCCGCGCCCAGCCCCGCACCCGCGCCGTTGCCACCTCGCCCGGGGCACCGGAGGGCGCCGAGGCCCTCGAGACGGCCTGCGTCGCCGCGCGTTTCAACCCGGCGCGGGGGGGCGCGCTTCGCGCGCTTCGCTTCCCGGGTCTCGGCCCCGCGCCCGTCGCCGGAACGATCGACCACGGGACCTTTCTCGACATGGCCCACAGCCCCGACTTCTACTCGGGGCACGTCGTCGCCTACGGAGAGGAGGGCGAGAAGGTCACCGACCTCGTGCCCGCGGTCTCGCAGCGCGTCGTGGCGTCCGGGGCGGTCCGACTGGGTCTCGAGGTCCGCGTCGACACGCCCTTCGGCGAGTGGGTGAAGCACTGGCGGCTCTACCACCGCAGCCCGCGTCTCGATCTGCGTCACGAGCTGCGCTTTCCGGCCCTGCGTCTCGCGTCGCTGCGTCTCGGCGTGCTGACCCTGCTCCCGACGGGTTGGCGACGGGAGGGCTTTGGCTACGCCACCGTGCAGGGCGGTGCGTTCGCCGAGCGCTTCGTCCTGCCCCGGGGCGAGGCGATCGACCAGGGGCGGGCGATCAGCCCCGCGGTGTCGGCCTCCTCGTGTCTGGGGGCCACCGACGGTTGGTGCGCCGTCTCCGACGGCGCCCGTGGCGTGCTGGCCGCGGTGGATCCGACGCGGGGCGCGGCGGTCCCGATGCTCACCGCTCGCGACGTCGACGACGCGTTCTTCGCGCGGCTCGAGCACAGCGCCGCCGAGCGCGACGAAACCCGGGCGAGCTTCGTGCGCGGGGTGCGTGTCTTCGCGTTCGCCTTTGCCGGCTACGGCGCCGACGACGCCGGAGCCCGGGCGCTGGCCACGCGGCTGCGGGACGGGCTGGCGCTGCGCAGCGCGGGAGGGGCGGGTCTTGCGCGGGGGCTTTGAGCGCAACGCGCGACGCCTCGCCGCACGCGACGCCCGCTTCGCCGCGGCGCTGCGCGAGGCCGCCGGCGCTTCGGCGGGACGCGGCGAGTGTGTCGACGCAGCGCGAGACCGCGTGGTGTTGCGTTTCGACGGCGTCCAGCTCGCTTCCGCTTGGGACCCCGAGGCCGAGGCCCGCTGCCTCGTGGCGCCGTGTCTGGGCGCCGAGCCGGACCTCGTCGTGGCGATCGGCTTCGGGTCGGGCCACGCCCTCGAAGCGTTGCGCGCGGAGAGCTCGGCACCGGTCGTCGTGTTCGAGCCCGACCTCGGGCGGATGGCGTTCGCGCTCGCCCAGCGCGACCTGCCTTGGCTCGACGCGACCACACTCCACTGGGTGGAGACGCCAGAGCGCCTCGCCGCGTGTTTCCGCGCGCTGTACGGCGCGGGGCTTCGCGTCGAGGTGGTCCCCCATCCCGTAGCGAAGCGCCTCGACCCCGACGCAGTCGGCGCCGCCCTGGCTGCGCTCGCGACGAGTAAACGCACCGCCGACATCTCCGATCGGACCCGGGTCTGGAAGAGCGCCGACTTCGCCGCCCAGACCGTCGACAACCTGGGTGCGCTCCTGCGCACGCCGTCGATCCGCCGGCTCGCGGGGATCTACGAGGGTGTACCGGCGGTGATCGCCGCCGCGGGCCCCTCCCTCGATCGACAGCTCGACGCCCTCGGCAGCCTCGGCGAGCGCGCGCTGGTGATCGCAATCGGCCAGAGCCTTCCCGCCCTGCGGCGCGCGGGCATCCGACCGGACTTCACGCACATCGTGGAATCCCAGGACGTGTCCCATCAGCTCAAGGACGGTGGCGCCGCGGAGGACGTCGACCTGATCGCGATTCCCTCGGCTCACGGCTCGCTCTTCGCGAGTCCGGTCGCCTCGCGCTTCGTCGCAACCCCCAGCCCCAACGCGGTCGCACGGTGGATCGCCGGCTGCGCCGGCGAGGACGAGTGGGTCTTCGGGGCCCCGACGGTGGCGCAGAGCGCGGTGCACGTTGCCGCGGCCCTGGGGGCGAACCCGATCCTCTTGATCGGTCAGGACCTCGCCTTCACCGGCGGACGGGTCTACGCCGCGGGCAGCGCCTACCGCATGGTGTCCTATCGCGAGGTCGGGGATGGTCGCTTCGTCTACACCGGCGAAGACGAGAAGGCGCGGCTCCTGCACCAGACGCCGCGCGGACCCGAGAGCGCGGGCAGTCAGACCGTTTGGGTCGAGGGGTGGGACGGAGACAAGGTGCCCACCTCGCCCCAGTACGCGAGCTTCATCGACCACTACCGCGAGGTGGTCGCGGTCCACGAGGACGACGGCGTCCGGATCGTGAACTGCACCGAAGGCGGCGCGCGCATCCCGGGCCTCGAGCACGCGCGGTTTGCGGAGACGCTGCGCGCCGCGCGGGGGCCAGTGCCCTCCCGGGACGCGGTGCGCGAGCGCTTCGCCGCGTATCGACCCGTTTCCCCCGACGTCGTGGCGACCGCGCTGCGCGAGGTGCACGGCGCGCTGGGCCGGCTCGAGGCGGCGCGCCGCGGCCTGGCGAGACGCCTTCCAAAGCTCCGCGGCGAGCTGCGTCGTCGCACCCGCCCCGAGCAACAGGTGGCGGCGCTGCAGCGGCTGCGAAGCAGCGAGCGGCGTCTCGCCGGGGCCCTCGACGCGATTCCCTGGCTCGACATGGTCGGGCAGCGGGCGGTGCACCGGTCGCGGCTCGAGCTCCACCGCAGCAGCGCGCTCTCGCCGGCGGAGGCGGCGCTGGCCGAAGCCGAGGCCCTGCTCGATACGACGACCGAAGCCGAGACCCACAGCCGCGCGCTCTGGACCCGAATCGCGGACGCGCTCGACGGGTTGCGCGACGAGGTGTCCACACCCGGCGAGCGGGTGGCCTGATGGCCGACGAAGACGCGCCGCAGACCGAAGGGGCCGCGCTCATCGTCCTCGACGGCGATCCCGCCGAGCGCGAGCGCATCGAGGCGATGGCGGAGGAGCTCGGCGTGGAGGTCTGGGCCGCCAGCCCGGGGGATCTCGTGCCCGAGCGCGGCGACACCTGGGAGTCGCTGTCCCAGGCCCAGGCGGTGGTGGTCGCGGCGCAGTTCGGCCCGCGTTCGGGGCTCGAGATCCTCCAGGCACTCCAATGGGAAGCGGGAGCCGGGCACCAGGTGCGCGCCCTCGCCCTCGACCAGCCCACCCGCGTGTGGATCGAGGCGGCGCTGCGCGCCGGAGCCACGACCTGTGTCCTGCGCCCCCTCGACGCCACCGAGCTCCAGCGCAAGGTCGTGGCCGCCAGCGCGGCGCTCGCCGACCGAGACGAGAGCGCGGACCCGTCGGAGGGCGACGACGCGGACGCGGACGCGTGAGCTGCGTCGGCATCCTCCAGGCGCGCAGCGCGTCGACCCGCCTTCCCGCCAAGGTGCTCGCCGAGCTCGGGGGCCGACCGCTCCTCGGGCTCCTCCTCGACCGCTTGCGACGAGACCCCGAGTCGGGCGTCTCGGAATGGTGGGTCGCCACGACGGTGCTTCCCGAGGACGACGACCTGTGCCGGGTGGCCGAGCGCCACGGCGCGCGGGTCTACCGGGGCGATCCCGACGACGTGAGCGAGCGATTCGCCGCCATCGCGGCCCTGCGCGGGCCCGAGTGGGTGCTGCGCGGCACCGGAGACAACCCCTTCGTCGACAGCGCCCTCGTGTCTCGGCTGCTGGCGGCCGCCGACGCGCACGACGGCGTCGACCTCTGGACCCAGCCGGGCGCCGCGCTGCCGCTGGGCTACGGGATGCAGCTCGCCCGCACCACCTCGTTCCTCGCGAGCCTCGACGAGATCCCCGACGCCGAGCCCTTCCACCGCGCCCACGTGATGAGCTGGCTGAGCGCCAAGGGGGTGGTGCGCGAGTTTTCCCTGCCGTCGCGCTGGCCGGTGCGCCCGCACTGGCGCTGGACGGTCGACACCGAGCGCGACCTGCGCGCAGCGCGGGCCGTGGTCGCGCGCTGCGCCGACCCCCTGGCGGACTACCCCGCGATGGCGCGCTGTCTCGACGCGGCGCCCGAGGTGATGGCGATCAACCGGGCCGAGCGCCAACGCCGGCCGGAGGAAGGCTAGTGGGCGCGGCCGACGACACTCTGGGCGGCCTGGGGGTCGGGGTGAGCGGCGGCGGGGGGCACCTCGGGCGC
>JANQRO010000090.1 GCA_028284525.1 Myxococcota bacterium
GGTGCGCCACCGCGGCCGACGCCTACGTCGCCAGACGCCTGCGAGAGGATCCTCGCTGTGGCTTCGAGGTGGCGCCGGAGGATCCGCCTTACCGCGGGATCCGCGGTCGGGGCGTCGCGCGTCTCGTCCCCGAACGGGGCGAGGAGTGGCGCGAACGTCTCGCCCGGCGCTATCTCGGCGAGGCCCCGACCGCGTTCCGGCGCTGGCTCCGCGGCCAACGCCGTCCGGAGACCGCGCTCTGCCTGGTGCCCCAGTCGGTGAGTAGCTGGGACTACCGGGCGCGGATGGGGAGCTAGCGGCTGGACCCGCCGACGGTAAGACGCACCGGTTGCCGCGGTCTCAGAGGGCGGCGTGGAGTTGCAGCGAAGGCGGGCACGGCTCGCACAAGGTCTGCCGCAACAAGTAGTCGATGCCCGTGCGGCGGGCGTGGTGACGCAGCAGGGTCAGCGGAACGGCGAGCGGCACCTCGCCCCGGCCGAACCCGTCGATGCACTCGTGCATCTCGCGACTCGACGCGCGGTCGATGCGTCGGGTGAGGTGGCCCACCATATGGTGCAGCGTGTTGACCATGCGGCCGACCGACGTCACGCGAGAGAGCGCGCGCATCAGCCCCGTCCGATAACGCGAGGCGAGCGTATCGCGATCGATCGATCGCCCGTCGGCGACCAGACGACCCAGATCGCCCGCTGCGGTGGGGTGGCTCGCGAGGAGCAGCATCTTGTGGTCGGTGTGGAACGCGACGAGATCGCGATGGGTCCAATCGGAGGACAAGAGACACGCCAACCGTGCGTGGGTGAACACGCGGATGAGAAAGCTCTCGCGGAGCCGGCGGTCGCGGAGCCGGCCCTCTTCCTCGACGGGGAGAGCCGGCATGACCTCGACCAGGCGGGCCGCGAAGAGCCCCCGTCCGGTCCGCTCGGCCTGCCCATGGTCGCCCCATACCCGCACCCGGTGGAGACCACAGGTGGGCGAATCTTTCTTCAGGATGAAGCCGTCGAGGGCGTTGCCCGCGAGGGCGGCCACGCGGGCGGTGGCGGTCGCGTCGAGGGTCTCGGTGAGGTCCCGACCGCTTCGCGGCTCGACGAGCCGGGGCGCCTCGGGCCGGCCCTCGAGACGCATCGAGGGCCGCGGCGCGCCCAGCCCCGCTTCGACCTCGGGACACACCGGAACCCAGTCCACGTGAGGGCCGAGCCGGGCGACCACGAAGTCGTCGCGCTGGTGTCCTCCGTCGAAACGCACGGCGCTCCCGAGCAGGCACGCCGAGACGCCGAGACGCGGTCGGGGCATCGTCGGGATCGCTCGGGTCACCGCGTGCTGCCTCCGGAGGTGTGCCGGCGGGGCAAGGAGGAGCCCCGCCGGCACGGGGTCGCATTCACGTTCACTATTTTTATAGACAAAACCTAGACGATCGTCAACGCTCAGAGCCGAATCCGATCGTGATGACAGACCTCGGCGAGCAGCTGCTCGATCACCGCTCGCGCTCGCCCGGTGCCGACCGCCAACCGCTCGTGGAGCGCGGCATCCTCGGGTGTCTTGTTCCGACACGCCTCGGAGTAGCGCTCGAACTGGACCAGGCCCGTGATCAGGGTCGAGAGATGGTTCGGACACTCGCATTCGATGGAGGTGGCGATCTCGGCGAGTCGCGCGATCTGGCGGTCGGTATACAACCGGGGCGGCGCGCCCCCTCCCTCCGGCGGGAGCTCCACGGCGTCTCCCCGCTCGGTCTCGGTGCGGCGGCTCTCGCGGATGACGAGGAGGTCGAAGATCGCGCGCCGCAGCGCCGCGACCGAGAGCGGCCCGCGAAGCAGCTTCGCCCCGGCGTCGGCCAGCTGCGCGAGATCGGCGCGCCGGGCGAACGCGTAGAGCACGACCCCGAGCCGTGCTCCCGCGGCCTCCTGGAGCGCCCGGAACCTGCCGGCGTAATCGGTTTCCAAGGCGTCGAACCCGACGACCAGGACGTCGACGGGCCGTGAGCGCAGGGCGTCGAGGGCATCGGCGTAGACGGCCTCGGACACCACGACGTCGAGCTCGGCGAGGCCCGCGGTGTTGGCCCGCAGCCGCTCGCTCACCGCAGCGCCCAGGACGCAGAGGCGGAGGGGACGCCGCTCCAGGTCGAGGTCGTGGAGGTCCGCGGCGGCCTCGCGCCGGGCGAGTCCGGAGACCTCGGCCAAGCGCGCGCGCAGCTCGTCGTCGGTGAGCGGCGCGACGATGCTGATCGCGTCGCCGGCATCGACCGCGGCTTTGATCAGCTGGAGCCGGGCGACATTGTCGTCGGTGTAGAGCCGTGCACCGCCCTCGCTCCGCGCCGGCTCCAGGGCGCTATAGCGGCGCTCCCAAGCGCGAATCGTGTGCGGGTCGATGCCCGTGAGCTGGGACACGGTCCCGATCCGAAACCCTCGGGACGCGCGACTGGAGCGTTTGCTGCGTGCTGCCATTGCCAAACCATACCGGATGTTTATCTTTTGTCTAAGAATGAAGAATCCGATCCGAGGAGCTCCAATGTCGACCTCCCCTGTCCCGACCGCGCGCTTCGAGCTGTTCTTCGACGGCGATTGCCCGCTCTGTGCCCGCGAAGTCGGTCTCCTGCGGCGCCTCGACGGTGGTCGGGGGCGTTTGGCGCTGGTGGACATCGCGGCGCCGGACTTCGATGCGAGCACCTGCGAGCGCAGCCACGCCGAGCTGATGGCGCGCATTCACGGTCGCCTCCCCGACGGGACCTGGGTCGAGGGGGTGGAGGTCTTCCGGCGGGCGTATGGAGCCGTGGGGCTCGGCTGGCTGCTCGCACCCACCCGCTGGCCCCTGATCGGTCCTCTCGCGGATGCCGCGTACCGCGTGTTCGCGCGCAACCGCCTGCGCTGGACGGGCCGCGACGGGTGCGAGGCCGGCCAGTGCCCGCGCGTCTCCGAGGGGCCTCCGGTCTCTTCCTAGCAATCACCAGTTGACAAGCTTTTGTCTATAATTTATATAGACGCCTGGCGAGCGAAACGCGTCTGGGCGTTTCTGCGGCGCCGCGAGACGAGGGCCGATTACGGCGCGGTCTCGAGGTGGATGGGCGGATCGGTGTGCCGTGCGGGCGCTCGCACACCGACCACCCTGAGCGTGAGGTCACGCTCTCCTCGGGCTGCGCCTCCTCGTCGTGGCCCGTGCCCGGGCGTGGCAGCATCGACCTCTCGGCGCGTGCCGCAGGGAGAGGACCCATGCGCATCCTGCACTGGTTCCGCATCGACCTTCGGGTGCGGGACAACCGCAGTCTCGACTGGTCGGCCGAGCGCGGCGACTTCCTCCTCCCCCTCTTCGTCTTCGACGATGCGCTCGTGGCCGCCCCGCGCCACGGCGCCAACCGATTGCACTTCCTCTACGCGTGTGTCGAGCGCCTGGCAGACGCCCTCGCCAAGCGCGGGCAGACCCTGGTCGTCCGCCGCGGCGACCCCCGGGTATGGGTGCCGCGCCTGGCGCGCGAGGCGCGGATCGATTGGGTGTCCTTCAACCGCGACACCGTCCCGCGTGCGAAGACGCGCGACGCCGAGGTCGAGCGGGCCCTGCGCGAGGACGGGGTCCAAGTCGTCAGCCACAAGGACCACGTCGTCTTCGAATCGTCGGAGATCCTGACGAAGACCGGGCAGCCGTTCTCGGTCTACACCCCCTACCGCAACGCGTGGTGGCGACAGTACGAACTGGATCCCCCGACCCCGCCGCGGCGTCGCCGGCTGCCGCCGCCGGTTCCGGGCGTCGAGGCCGGCGGGCTCCCTTCCCGAGACCGCCTGCTTCCCGCCTCGATCCCGGCCGAGGGGGTGCTGCCCACCGGTGGCGAGGCCGCCGCACGACGGCGCCTCCGATCGTTTCTGGAGCGCGACAGCGCGGCGTACGCGGAGCGGCGGGACCTCCCGGCCGCGGACGCGACCTCGCGGCTCTCGCCGTATCTCCGTCTCGGCGTGGTCTCGCCCCGCGAGTGCTTCCGCGAGGCCTTCGAGTGGCTCGCGGAGCATCCGGCCGCGGAGCGCGGCGTGCGCAAGTGGCTGGACGAGCTCGTGTGGCGGGAGTTCTACCAGGCCATCCTCGACCTCCATCCGCGCGTGCTGCGTCGGGCGTACCGCCCCGAGTACGACGCGCTCCGCTGGAGCGCCGACGCGGAGCGCTTCGCGGCGTGGTGCGAAGGGCGCACCGGCTTTCCCTTCGTGGATGCGGCGATGCGCCAGCTGCGCAGCACCGGCTGGATGCACAACCGGGCGCGGATGGTCGTGGCGAGCTTCCTCGTCAAAGACCTCTGGATCGACTGGCGCTGGGGAGAGCGCTTCTTCTTAGAGCATCTGGTCGATGGCGACCCCGCGAGCAACAACGGGGGGTGGCAGTGGAGCGCGTCGACCGGCACCGACGCCCAACCCTACTTCCGCATCTTCAACCCGGTGAGTCAGAGCGAGCGCTACGACCCCGACGGCGTCTACATCCGGCGCTTCGTCCCCGAGCTCGGCGGCCTCGACGCGGGCCGGATCCACCGCCCGTGGACCGCTCCCCTGGAGGCGCCGGGGTACCCGCCGCCGATCGTCGATCACGCCGCCGCCCGGCACCACGCGCTCCGGGCCTTCGAATCCGTGCGCCCGGACGGGCGCTAGTCGAGAAAACGCGCGCGGACCTCCGCGCTCGGCACCAAGCACGAGTCGCGGCGACCGAACCAGCGATAGCGCCGCGTCGCGAACGCGTCGTAGACCGCGTCGCGCAACACCGCCGGGACCGCGTAGAAGATCCACAGGAGCGGCCAGGCCCCGGGAAGACCCCGGGCCACACGCAGGGCGGCGCCACTCTTGGTGTACACGCGGCTCCCGTCGACGACGACCAGCCCCTCGATGTGATCCGCAGACAGTCCCACGCGTCGCAGCCGTGCTCGCCCCGCTTCCGACTGCAGCGCCGCGAAGCGAAAGTGCGCCCGTCGATCGCGTTCGAGAACGAAGCGGACCGACCCCTCACAGAAGTTGCACACCCCGTCGAAGAGGACGATGGGACCAACCTCGTCTTGCGCCGTTGTCGTCTGCGTCGCCAAGGTCGCCGTAGTGTAGCCGGAGCCGCTCCCGCCCCCTCGGGGATCCATCGATCGCTCACCCTGTCTGTCTTTTTTTGGTAGACCTCCCCCTCCGAAACGCTCCAG
>JANQRO010000172.1 GCA_028284525.1 Myxococcota bacterium
GATCACCGGAGCGACCGGCGCTCGGGCGAGGGCGGCGCGGGCGGCGCTCCGTTGGTCGCTGCGGAGGATCACCGAGGGCGAGGTCGTCCTGGTCGACGCCGACGGCACCCACCGTTTCGGACGAACCACCCCGGCGTGCCCGGCCCGGGCGCGGATCACGGTGCACGACGGCGCGTTCTACACGCGCGCCGCCCTGGGCGCGAGCGTCGGTGCCGCGGAGTCCTATATGGACGGCGAGTGGAGCTGCGACGACCTCGCCGCGCTCTTCCGGGTGCTCTCCCGCAACGAGGCGGCCCTGATCGGGATCGAGAGCAAGGTGAGCTGGGCGACCCGCCCGCTGCGCGCGATCACCCACGCGTTGCGACGGAACACCCGGCGGGGCAGCCGCCGCAACATCGCCGCGCACTACGACCTGGGCAACGAGTTCTACTCGCTCTTCCTCGACCCCACGCTCACCTACTCGAGCGCGGTGTTCGAACGGGGAGACATGTCCCTCGAAGAGGCGCAGCACGCCAAGTACGAGCGTATCTGCCGCAAGCTCGACCTCTCGCCACAAGACCACCTCCTCGAGATCGGAAGCGGCTGGGGCGGGATGGCGCTCCACGCCGCGACCCGCCACGGATGCCGGGTGACGACCACCACCGTGTCCGAGGAGCAGTTCGCCCTGGCCCGCGAGCGGGTCGAGCGCGCCGGGCTCGCCGATCGTGTGACGGTGCTCTTCGAGGACTACCGCAACCTGCGCGGCGTCTTCGACAAGCTTGTCTCGATCGAGATGATCGAGGCGGTCGGTCACCGCTATCTCGAGACCTACTTTCGGGTCTGTAGCGAACGTCTCAAGCCCGGCGGTCTGATGTGTCTCCAGGCGATCCTCACCTCGGACCAGCGCTACCGCTTCTCGCTGCGCAACAGCGACTTCATCAAGACCTACATCTTCCCCGGTGGTCAGCTTCCCTGCCACGAGGCGATCGCCAACGCCGCCCGCCGCACGACGGATTTTCGCTTGATCCACGTCGAAGAGATCGGGGAGCACTACGCCGAGACGCTGCGACGCTGGCGCGAGCGCTTCTACAAAAACCTCGACGCGGTGCGCGAACTCGGGTTCCCCGAGACCTTTGTCCGGATGTGGGAGTTCTATCTCGCGTCCTGCGAGGGGGCCTTCGACGAACGCTACGTCTTCGACGCCCAGCTGCTGCTCGCCAAGCCGGGGGCGCGTCGCGCCCCGGTGCTCGGGACTCTGCCCGCGCCGGCGGGCTAGCGGGGTCTAGATCGCGAGGACCGCGGCGATCCCGAGCGCGCTCCCGACCACCGCGATGGCGTAGAGCAGGCTCCCGACGACCCCGTCGGCGCCGTGGCCGAGCCAGTCGGCCATGAGCGAACGGGTGTGGTGCGCGCCCTTCCAGAGCGGCAACACGATGATCGCCGCGAACACCGCCCGGCCGATCGGGTGCGACGCGATCGCGTGGACGCGTTCGTAGTCGAGGGCGCCCTCGGGCAGCAGACCGAGCGGCCCCCCGAGCCCGACGGTGAGCAGGAAGCCCGGGAGCAGGATCGTGCCCACCATGATGCCGCCGCCAAAGAGCAGCCAGATGATGGGTTCGAGACGCAGCAGCAGGGTTCTCACGGCCAGATCCCTCCGAGGACGGCGAGCAGCAGCGCTGTCGCCCCGATCCACGCGGCGTAGAGCATGGCGAGGAGCACCGGCGGGGGCGGCGGCTTGGCAGGGCCCAGCCGCGCCGGCTGGGCCTTCGGGAAGAGCCGGAAGAAACGCACCCCGACGAAGAGCACCGAGAGCAGGGCCACGAGGTGGAAGCCCAGGTAGAGCGGGTGCTGGAAGCTCGCGAGCATCGCGTTCCAGGTCTCGGCGCCGTCGCGGAGGGCCCAGGCCACCCGCAACGCGACGAAGCCGATCACGGTATAGACGATGCCCGTGGCGTCGAAGAGCAGGTAGGTGCGCATCCGGGGCCGGCTCCAGAAGGCGTCGTCCACGGTGGGCGGCGCCGTCCGGGTGGAGCCCGGCGTGCTCGGGGTCATGGCCTTGGGATCGACGGGACGGGTCACGACTACTTCTCCCGTCGCACGAAGAAGGAGGTCGCCCAGTCGACCACAGCGCCGAGCTTCGCCTGGTTCACCGCCGCGGCCGGGTCGACGTTCTTGGGGCACACCTCGCTGCACTCGTTGGCGTAGGAGCAGTGGAACACGCTGCCCTCACCGCGGAACACTTCGTTGCGCTCGCGGCTGCCCGCGTCCCTCGTGTCCATGTTGTAGCGGTGCCCCAGCGCCAACGCGGCGGGCCCGAGGAAATCGGGCTCCTTGGCCACCACCGGGCACGCCGCATAGCAGAGCATGCAGTTGATACACATGCTGAACTGCTTGAAGGCCTGGAGCTCCTCGGGCGACTGGCGGTGGGTTCCCTCCTCGACCGCCTTCTCCTTGGCGCTCACGATCCAGGGCTTCACCGCTTTGAACTTCTCCATGAAGCCGTCCATCTCGATCACGAGATCGCGGATCACCGGGAAGTTCGAGAGCGGGCTCACCTCGACGGTGTCGCCGTAGTCGGCCAGCGAGGTCTTGCAGGTAAGCTTGGGCTCGCCGTCGACGTTCATGCCACAGCTCCCACACACCGCCATCCGGCACGACCAGCGGTGTGAGAGCGTCGGGTCGATCTCGTCCTTGATGTAGTTGAGCGCGTCGAGCACCTTCCAGTCGGGCTGGACCGGCACCTCGTAGCTCTGGGTCTTGGGAGCTTCGTCGCGGTCGGGGTCGAAGCGCGTCACGACGAAGGTCTTCTTCTCGGCGCTCATCAGTACTTGCGCTCCTCGGGCTGCCAGCGGGTGATGCGGACGTCCTTGCGCTCGAGACGCGGGCCCGCGGCGTCGCGGTGCACGACCTGGTGGAACAGGAAGCTCTCGTCGTCGCGGGTGGCGAAGTCGCGGCGCGCGTGACCGCCCCGCGACTCCTGCCGCTTGGCCGCCGCCACTGCCACCGCCTCGGCGATCTCGAGCATGTTGCCGAGCTCGAGGGCGGCGATCAGCTCGGTGTTGAACACCTTGCTCTCGTCGTCGAGGCCGAGGTCGGCGTAGCGCCCCTTGAGCTGGGCGAGGGTGCGGCAGGTCTCGTCCGCCGGACCCTGCTCGCGGTAGACGCCACAGCCGGACTCCATCGAGCTCTGCATTTCGTGACGGATGGCGGCGATGCGCTCGCCGCCCTTCTTGCGACCGCGCAGCGATTCGATCCGCGCGCCCTCGTCCTCGACCTGTTGCCGGGCGCGCGCCTCGTCACCTTCGGCGCTGCCGGCGGCGTGGCGCACCGCGTTGGCCCCGGCGCGAGCGCCGAAGACCAGACACTCCGTGAGCGAGTTCGAGCCCAGGCGGTTGGCGCCGTTGATCGACACGGACGCGCACTCCCCGGCGGCGTAGAGCCCCGGGATCGAGGTCGCGCCGTCGATGTCGGTGTCGACGCCCCCCATCATGTAGTGGACGACCGGGCGGATCGGGAGCGGCTCGCGAACCGGATCGACGCCGACATAGGTGCGGCCGAGCTCCCGGACGAAGGGGAGCCGCGAGTCGATCTTGTCCTCGCCCAGATGGGTGAGGTCGAGGTGCACGAACTCGCCGTAGCGCCCCTTGATTCCGCGCCCCGCCTCGATCTCCTGGATGATCGCCCGGGAGATCATGTCGCGGGGGCCGAGCTCGGCCTTCTGGCCGACGCCGTAGTCGCGCTCCACCAGAAACCGCTCGCCATCGGCGTTGCGCAGGTAGCCGCCCTCGCCGCGGGTCGCCTCGGTGATCAGGATACCGGTGCCGGGAAGACCGGTCGGGTGGTACTGGACGAACTCCATGTCCTTGAGCCCGACCCCGGCGCGGTAGGCCAGCGCCATCCCGTCGCCGGTCTTGATGTTGCCGTTGGTCGTGAAGGGGAAGCACTTGCCGGCGCCTCCGGTAGCGAGCACCACCGCGCGACCGCGGAAGAGCCGCATCTCACCGGTTCGCATGTCGATGGCCGCCACGCCGCGGACGGCGCCGTCGTCGATCACCAACTGGGTGACGAAGTTCTCGTCGTAGCGGACGATGCGCTCGAAGCGCATCGAGTGCTGGAACAGCGAGTGGAGCATGTGGAATCCGACCTTGTCGGTGGCGTACCACGTGCGTTTGGTCGTCATCCCCCCGAAGGCGCGGGTCGCGACGCTGCCGTCGTCGTTGCGGCTCCAGGGGCAACCCCAGTGCTCGAGCCGGGTGAGCTCCTTCGGGGCCTCCTCGACGAAGTACTCGACGGTGTGCTGATCGGCCAGGAAATCCGATCCCTTCACCGTGTCGTAGGCGTGCATCTCGAGGGTGTCGTCCTCGCGGGCGACCGCGGCCGCCCCGCCCTCGGCGGAGACCGTGTGGCTCCGCATCGGGTACACCTTCGACACCATCGCGACGCTGATCTGCGGATCGGATTCGACCGCGGCGATCGCGGCGCGCAGCCCCGCGGCGCCGCCGCCGACGACGATCACATCGTGTGTGTAGGTCTCGACCACCGTCTCCTCCCGGGGCGGGATTGATAGCTCATTTCAAGGGTGGGGGGCCGGCGGGCTCTTCTTTGGTACAGCAGTGGATGGCCCCCAGACCTTCCACGAGCCCCTCACAACGGATCGGCTCGATCCGCCGTTCGGGAAACGCCTCCTCGAGAATCCGCAGCGCCTGCTCGTCCTGCTCGCTTCCGAAGACGGGCACCAGCGCCACTCCGTTGCCCAGGTAGAAGTTGGCATAGCTCGAGGGGAGCCGTGTGCCGTCCCCAGCAGAGACCAAGGGCGGCGCGGTGGGAAGCTCGATCCGCTGGAGACGCGCGCCGGTGGCGTCCCGCGCCTCGCCGAGCCGGCGCCAGTTCTCCTCGAGGACGGCGTAGTCGGGGGCGCCGCGTTCGCGGCAGCGCACCGCCGCGACGCGACCGGGAGCCACGAAGCGGGCGACGTCGTCGACGTGGCCGTCGGTGTCGTCGCCTTCGATCCCGCCCGCGAGCCACACCACCTGCTCGCAGCGCAGCACGGCGCGGAGCACCCTCTCGCAGGTGTCCCGCGGGCGACCCTCCCCGACGCCGCGGCCCGCCCCGGCTCCCGCTCGGTCGCCGGCGCGATCGCCTCCCCCGTCGCCCTCCCGGTTCCCGGGGTTCCCGGCGCGGTCCCCACCGCGGTCCCCGGCGCGGTCCCCACCGCGGTCCCCACCGCGGTCCCCACCGCGGTCCCGGTTGGGGTGGAGCAGACAGGACTCGGTGGTGAGCACCGTCCCCCGCCCGTCGCCGTCGATGGCACCGCCTTCGAGGACGAAGGGCACGGGGTGGCGCGGGAGTTCGAGGAACGCGGCCACCTCCCGGGGCACTGCGTTGTCGGCCTCCCAGCCCGGATACTTTTGGCCCCAATTGTCGAACTCGAAGTCCAGGGCGATGCGGCGGGTGTCGGGGTGGCGCAGCAGCACCGGGCCGTGATCCCGCATCCAGGCGTCGTCCGTGGCGTGGGAGACGAAGTCGACCCGTCCGAGGGGCACCGCCGCTTCCTCGAGCCGGGCCCGCGCGCGCCGGGCGACCGCCGGCGCGGCGACGATGCGGACGCGTTCGCCCGGAACGAGGGCGGCGGCGATGGCGACGAAGGTGTCCTCCACCGCGGTGAAGGCGGTGGGCCAGGTCGCGCGATTGTGGGGCCAGGAGAGCCAGGTGGCGGCGTGGGGCTCCCACTCGGCGGGCCAGCCAAAGCCCTGGAGCCCCGCCGCAGCGTGGTCGATGGCGGCGCGGTTCACCGGCGGGCCCTACTCGCGGTAGCGGCGCTCGAGATCGCCGTAGGCGTCGATGCGGCGATCCCGCAGGAAGGGCCAGCCGCGGCGAACCGACTCCACCTCGCCCAGGTCACAGTCGACGATGAGAAGCTCCTCCCGGTCGGAGGCCGCCCGCGCCAGGACCCGGCCGAAGGGGTCGGCGACGAAGGACTGGCCCCAGAAGGTGAGGGCGTCTTCCTCTCCGACGCGGTTCACCGCCGCGACGAACACGCCGTTGGCGATGGCGTGTCCGCGCTGCACGGTCTCCCAGGCGTCGTGCTCCGCAGCCTCCCCTTCGGGCCGCGCGCCGGTCTCCCAAGCGATCGCCGTCGGGTAGATCAGGAGCTCGGCGCCACCCAGTGCAGAGAGCCGGGCCGCCTCGGGAAACCATTGGTCCCAGCACACCAGCGGGCCGACCCGACCTGCCGGAGTCGACGCCACGGGACATCCGAGGTCGCCCGGTGTGAAGTAGAACTTCTCGTAGTAGAGCGGGTCGTCGGGGATGTGCATCTTGCGGTAGTGCGCCGCGGTCGCGCCGTCGGGCGTGAGCACCAGCGCGCTGTTGTGGTAGAGGCCCGGGGCGCGGCGTTCGAAAACCGAGCCCAGCACCGAGACGCCGGCGCTGCGCGCCGCCTTGGCCAGGGCCTCGCTGGTCTCCCCCGGAATCGGCTCCGCGAGCTCGAAGGCGGCCTCCTCCTCCCGCTGACAGAAGTAGGGCGTGCGAAAGAGCTCGGGCAGGCACACGAGATCCGCGCCGGCGCTCGCGGCGTCCGCGATGCGTTGGAGCGCCGTCTCCAGGTTGGCCGCCGTGTCGGCGCGGCAGCGCATCTGCACCAGGGCGAGGCGGATCGTGCGTCCCACCCGGTCTGGGTACTCGATGTGACCGGCCGTGTCACGGCCGCCGCACAGGATCCCAACCAGCGTTTCACAAGAGGGAGGGAGGGGACGTGACGGCACGACGGACGCGGAGGATGATCATCGAGGGCCCCGGCCGGAGGGCGTGGCAGGTGCGGGTCGGGCGGCGCGCCGCCGAAGCCTACGAATCGGTGCGGATCGTCGCCGCTTTCGTCGCGTTCTCGGCCCTGCTCGGGCTCACCCAGCCCGGTGGCGTCGGCGGGGACGCGACCCCGGCGTCGCCAAGCGACGCCGCGCGGCCTACACCTCCCGGCGTGGCCACGCTGCGCGAGACGACCCCGACCCGATGGCTCGTCGACGGCTTCAACGTCCTGAACGTGGCCCTGCTGCGGGGTACGGAGCGCGAGCACTTCTGGGGTCCCGCGGCGCGGACGCGGCTGCTCGCCCTCGCGGACCGCTTTCCCGATGCCACCCGGGTGGTCGTGGTCTTCGACGGCGGCCGACCCGTGGCCGAGACCGATCGAGGAGCGCAGGCGCCCGGCGGCGCGAGCCATCTCTTCACCCCCGACGCCGACGCCTGGCTGCTCCGCGCCGTGCGCGAGAGCGACGACCCCGGGCGGGTCGCCGTCGTGACCGCCGACCGACGACTGGCCGACCGGGCGCGCCACCGCGGCGCCCAGGTCGTCTCGCCGTCGCGTTTCCTCGACGCGTGTGGCGCGCGGTCGCGAGCGGCCGCGCGTCTGGTGTCACTCCCCGTCGAGGACGACGAGGCGGGCTGAGGGCGGCGGCCTAGTCGGTCACCGCGTGGGGAAGCGGGTCCCCCCGCAGGCCGGCCTCCAGATTCTCGATGGCCAGGGCGATCATCCGTCCGCGGGTCGCGCGGCTCGCGCTCCCGATGTGGGGAGTCAGCGTCGTGCCGGGTGCCGCGAGCAGGGGGTGATCCGGCGCCATCGGCTCCTCGTCGAAGACGTCGAGGGCGGCGCCGGCCAGGTGTCCCGCCTCGAGAGCCGCGGCCAACGCGTCCTCGTCGACGATGCCACCCCGGGCGGTGTTGATCAGGGTCGCGTGGCGGGGCATACGGGCGAGCTCCGCCGCTGCGATCAGCCCCGTCGTCTCGGCGGTGCGCGCGACGTGGACCGACAGGAAATCGGACCCTTCGAGGACGGTCTCGAAGGGATGGCACTCGACGCCCTCGACCGCGCGCGGCGTGCGGTTCCAGGCGATCACCCGCATGCCGAAGCCCCGGGCGCGGCGCGCCACCGCCCGGGCGATGGCACCCAGCCCGATCAACCCGAGGGTGGCCCCGTGGACGTCGGGGCCGACGAGCATGTCGGGCGCCCACACCCGCTCGGGCCGCCAGTCGCCGGCGCGAACCAGCCGGTCCCCCTCGGCGACCCGACGCGCCGCCGCGAGGAGCAACGCGAACGCGAGGTCGGCGGTGGTCTCGGCCAGGACGCCCGGTGTGTGGCCCACCGGAATCGCCCGCGCCCGAGCGGTGTGGACGTCGATGTGGTCGACGCCCACCGACACGGTGGAGATCACCCGGAGGGCCGGCGCGGCGTCGAGGAGCGCGGTGTCGATGCGGTCGGTGAGCAGACACAGGAGCCCCTCGGCTTCCGCGACCCGCCCGCGCAGCACCTCGGGGTCGGGCGCGCCGGTCTCGGACACCACATCGAGCTCGACCCGATTGGCGAGGTCGTCGAGGGCGCCCCAGGGCAGGGTCTGGGTCGCGACGACGCGGGTCACGCCGGGGACGCGGCGGCGCTCTCGGCGGCGGCCTCGTAGAGCTCGATCACCCGAGAGGCGTTCTCCTCGACGGCGCGGCCCGAGATGTCGACCGCGCGCCACCCCTGCGCGCGGTACAGATCGCGCGCTTCGAGGAGCTCGTTCTCGACCTTGTCCGGGTCGGCGTACTGGGCGAAGGGTGCGCCGCCCAGGGCGCGGGCCCGGGCGCGGCGGATCTCGATCAGTCGCTCCGCCTCGATCACGAGAGCGAAGACCTTGGACGGCCGGATCTCGAGCAGCTCCGCGGGCGGATCCATCCCGCGAATGATCGGGACGTTGCCGGTCTTGTAGCCGCGCTGGGCGAGGTACATCGACAGCGGGGTCTTCGAGGTACGCGACACCCCGGTGAGCACGAGGTCGGCCTGGTGGAGCGTTCCGAGGTTCGCGCCGTCGTCGTGACGCACGGCGAACTCGACCGCGTCGATACGACGGAAGTAGTCGTCGCCGATCCCGTGGAGCAACCCGGCCTTGTGGTGGGGCTCGGCGTGGAGGGCCTGGGCGAACTTGCCGATCAGCGGGCCGAGGAGATCGAAGTGGGGAATCTGGCGCGCCTCGCAGGCGGTGCGCAAAGCGCGCTCCACGTCCTCGTTCACCAGGGTGAAGACGACCAGCCCCCCCGAACGCTGGGCGTCTTCGGCGACCCGTGTCGCCGCGGACGCCGAGCGGATGTTCGGACAGGTGCGCATGCGGCAGCGCTGTGGGAACTGCGACATCGCCGCGCGCGCGGCGTCGGCGGCGGTCTGCCCGGTGCCGTCGGAGACCGCGAAGACGGTGAGGAAGCTGCGCTCTCCCACGCGCCGATGCTAGCGCTATCGTCCCCCGATGCCGTACGAGCCCGACCGCATCGAAGCCCGTTGGCAGGCGTATTGGCGGGAGCAGGGGACCTTCCGGGTCGAGGTCGATCC
>JANQRO010000096.1 GCA_028284525.1 Myxococcota bacterium
CCCCTCGGGGATCCATCGATCGCTCACCCTGTCTGTCTTTTTTTGGTAGACCTCCCCCTCTGAAACGCTCCAGATCACTGTCCCCCCGACCCCCACCGCCCACGAGAGGCCGCCGATGAGCCAGTCTCCCCCGATCATCTACACCTGGACCGACGAAGCCCCGGCCCTCGCCACCGTCGCCTTCCTGCCGATCATCCGCGCCTTTGCCGGCGCCGCCGGGGTGCCGGTCGAGATGCGGGACATCTCGTTGGCCGGCCGCATCCTCGCCGCCTTTCCCGAGCGGCTCACACCGGAGCAGCACACGCCGGACGGTCTCGCCGAGCTCGGTCGGCTGGTGAAGACGGCGGAAGCCAACGTCATCAAGCTCCCCAACATCAGCGCGTCGATCCCGCAGATGAAGGCCGCGATCGCCGAGCTCCAGGGCAAGGGCTACGACCTGCCCGACTACCCCGAAGAGCCCAAGACCGACGAAGAACGCGAGGCCAAGGAGCGCTACGACCGCGTGAAGGGAAGCGCCGTGAACCCGGTGCTGCGCGAGGGCAACTCCGACCGCCGCGCCCCCAACGCCGTGAAGGCCTACGCGCGCAAGAACCCCCACCGCATGGGCACCTGGGCCGCGGGCTCGAAGACCCACGTCGCCACCATGGAGGCGGGCGACTTCCGCCACAACGAGCAGTCGATCACCCTCGAGCGCGCCACCACCGCGCGCATCGAGCACGTTGCGGCCGACGGAACCACGACGGTGCTGAAGGACGACCTGGCCCTCCTCGAGGGCGAGGTGCTCGACGCCACCTTCATGAGCGTGAAGGCGCTGGTGGCCTTTCTGGACACCCAGATCGCCGACGCCAAGCGCCAGGGCGTGCTCTTCTCGCTGCACATGAAGGCGACGATGATGAAGGTCTCGGACCCGATCATCTTCGGGCACACGGTGAAGGTGTTCTTCCGGGAGGTGTTCGAGAAGCACGCGACCACCCTCGACGCACTCGGCGTCGACGTGAACAACGGCTTTGGTGACCTCCTCGAGAAGATCGGCGACCTCCCCGAGGCCGAGCGCAAGGCGATCGAGGCCGACATCGAGGCCGTCTACGCCAACGCGCCGGGAATCGCGATGGTGAACTCGGACAAGGGCATCACCAACCTCCACGTGCCGAGCGACATCATCATCGACGCGTCGATGCCGCCGATGATCCGCGACTCGGGGGGGATGTGGAACGCCGAGGGCGAGCTCCAGGACTGCAAGGCGGTGATCCCCGACAGCAGCTACGCGGGGGTCTACCAGGCGGTCGTCGAAGACTGTCAGCGCCACGGCGCCTTCGACCCCGCGACGATGGGGAGCGTGCCCAACGTCGGGCTGATGGCGCAGAAGGCCGAGGAGTACGGCTCCCACGACAAGACCTTCGAGGCCCCCGCCGACGGTGCGATGCGGATCGTCGACGCCGAGGGCGCGGTGTTGATCGAGCACCGCGTCGAAGCCGGCGACATCTGGCGCGCCTGCCAGACCAAGGACGCCCCGATCCGCGACTGGGTGAAACTCGCGGTGACTCGCGCCCGGGCGACCGGGGCCCCCGTCGTGTTCTGGCTCAACCGCGAGCGCGCCCACGACGCCGAGCTGATCAACAAGGTCGAGGCCTATCTCCCCGAGCACGACACGCAGGGGATCGAGACCCACATCCTCTCGCCGGTCGAGGCCACCCGGTTCTCCCTCGAGCGCATCCGCCGGGGGGAGGACACGATCTCGGCGACGGGCAATGTGTTGCGCGACTACCTGACCGACCTCTTCCCGATCCTCGAGATCGGAACCAGCGCGAAGATGCTCTCGATCGTCCCGCTGATGAACGGCGGCGGGCTCTTCGAGACCGGCGCGGGGGGCTCGGCGCCGAAGCACGTCCAGCAGTTCGAGGCCGAGGGCCACCTGCGCTGGGACTCCCTCGGCGAGTTCCTCGCCCTCGCCGCATCCCTCGAGCACATGGGAGACCACTTCGGCAACCCCGGCGCCCACTTGCTCGGCGAGACCCTCGACGAGGCGACGGCGCAGCTCCTCGACAACCGCCGGGCCCCCTCGCGCAAGGTGCACGAGCTGGACAACCGCGGAAGCCAGTTCTACCTGGCGCTCTACTGGGCCCAGGCGGTGGCGGCGCAGACCACCGACCCGGCGCTGGCCGAGCGCTTCGTGCCGGTGGCGAAGGCGCTCGCCGACCACGAAGAGACCATCCTGGGCGAGCTCAACGGGGCCCAGGGGCCGGCCCAGGATGTGGGTGGCTACTACCAGCCCGACCTCGAGCTCGCGGAACGCGCGATGCGGCCGAGCGCCACGCTGAACGAGATCATCGCCGGGATCTGAGCCCCCACGGGAGCTGGCGACCCGCCGAGGGCCCCGGGGGACGCCCCGACGGCCCTCCCTGTTTCGAGCGCAACCGTTCCAGAACGGCCGGGTTGAAGGGGTGATGGAACGCGCCCCCGACCCCCGCTTCACACGCCTGCTGCGCCGCGCCGGCTACGGCGCGATGCCTGCGGGCGGTGGCTCCGCCTCGCGTCGCGCGTGGCTCGCGCAGCAGCTGCGCCCGCCGGGCGGCCCGGACCCGAGTCTCGGCGATCGTCTCGGCGGTCTCGACCTCGACGTCGGCCTCGACGCCCTCGCCGGCGCGGCCTCGATGCGGGAGGCGCGGCGCTCGGCGGAGACACGCCGCGCCATGCGCCGTCGCAGCCAGGAGATCGCCGGCCACGTCTGCGCGGCGCGTCTCGTCCGCGCGGTGCACAGCGCGTGGCCTCTCCGCGAGGTGATGGTCGACTTCTGGGCGAACCACTTCTGTGTCGACCGTCGCAAAGGGATGGTGGGGGCGATGCTCGCCCACTACGAGGGCGAGGTGTTGCGTCGTCACGCGCTGGGCCGTTTCGAAGACCTCCTCGTCGCCAGCGCCAAGAGCCCGGCGATGCTCCTCTACCTGGACAACTGGCGCTCTTTCGCCCCACACCCGCTCTTCCCGAAACGCGGGCTCAACGAGAACTACGCCCGCGAGCTGCTCGAGCTGCACACCGTGGGCGTGGACGCGGCCTACACCCAGGACGACGTCGTCGCGGTCGCGCGGGTGCTCTCCGGGTGGTCGCTCGCGCGGCGCGAGCCCGCGGGCTTCCGCTTTCGGGCCCGCGCCCACGACGGGCGCCCCGTCCGCGTAATGGGAGAGTCGGTCCCCGGGGTCGGTCTCGAACGCGGCGAGGCGCTCTTGCGTCGTCTCGCCCGGCACCCGTCCACCGCGCAGCACCTCGCCACCAAGCTCGTACGACGCTTCGTCGACGACCGCCCGCCCGCGCTGCTCGTCGCTCGTGTCGCGCGCCGCTTTCTCGAGCGCGAAGGCGACATCCCGGGCGTTCTCGAGGCGATCTTCGAAGCGCCGGAGTTCGGCGACCCGGCGCGGCGCAAGTTCCAGACCCCGTGGCGCTGGTGGGTGGAGTCGATTCGACGAAGCGGCGGCCGCTGCGACGGCGGGCGTCCCACCCAGGCCGCGCTCGCGCGTCTCGGCGAAGCCCCCTTCCGCGCCCGCAGCCCGGCGGGCTACCCCGAGACGGCGTCGAGCTGGATCGACCCCGGCGCCATGATCGGGCGCATCGCTGCGGCGTTCGCGCTGGCGCGCGGCCGGGTGCGCGGGGGTGCCCTCGGGGCGC
>JANQRO010000143.1 GCA_028284525.1 Myxococcota bacterium
GACCCCAGGACCGCATCGCGCTCTCCGACTCCAAAGACGCCTTCCGCCGGGCACTGGCCGACCTCACCGACGCCGCGACCGCGGCGACGCCAGACCTCCCCCAGCACGAGTCGGCGCAGTCGATCGACATCGACGGGGAGACCGTGCCGCTGCACCACGGCTCGGTGGTGATCGCCGCCATCACGAGCTGCACCAACACGTCGAACCCCAGCGTGATGCTCGCGGCAGGGCTGGTGGCGAAGAAGGCGGTGCAGCGCGGTCTCGAGACCCAACCCTGGGTCAAGACGTCGCTGGCCCCCGGCTCGCAGGTGGTCACCGAGTACCTCAAGGACTCGGGCCTGCTGGCCTACCTCGAGCAGCTCCGCTTCCACGTCGTGGGCTACGGGTGCACCACGTGTATCGGCAACTCGGGGCCGCTCCCGGAGGCGGTCGCCGTGGGCATCGACGCCGGAGAGCTCGTGGTCTGCTCGGTGCTCTCGGGCAACCGGAACTTCGAGGCGCGGGTGCACGCCGCCGTACGGGCCAACTATCTGATGTCGCCGCCGCTCGTGGTGGCGTACGCCCTGGCGGGCCGCATGGACATCGACCTCGACCGCGAGCCCCTCGGCATCGACCGCGACGGGGAGCCCGTCTACCTGCGCGACGTCTGGCCGACGCCTCAGGAGGTGCGTGAGCTGGTCGACACCCACGTGACGGCCGGGATGTTCGCCGGCACCTACGCCGAGGTCTTCGCGGGGAGCGCCGAGTGGAACGCGCTCCCCGTGCCCGCGGGCGAGCGCTTTGCGTGGGACGAGGGGTCGACCTACGTGCGGCGCGCCCCCTACTTCGAGGGGATGTCTCGAGAGGCGCCGACCCGCGTCGAAGACATCCGGGGCGCGCGGGTGCTCGCGCGGCTGGGCGACAGCGTGACGACCGACCACATCTCGCCGGCCGGGAGCATCGCCGCCGACTCGCCGGCAGCCCGCTACCTGCAGGAGCGCGGGATCGAGCGGGGCGACTTCAACAGCTACGGCTCGCGCCGGGGCAACCACGAGATCATGATGCGCGGCACCTTCGCGAACGTACGGCTGCGCAACCAGCTCGTCCCGGGCACCGAGGGCGGGGTCTCGGTGCACATCCCGAGCGGCGACGAAGGCTCGATCTTCGACACCGCCATGCGCTACGCGGAGGAGGGCACCCCGCTGCTGATCCTCGCGGGCCAGGAGTACGGTTCCGGCTCCAGTCGCGACTGGGCGGCCAAGGGGCCCCGTCTCCAGGGTGTACGCGCCGTGATCGCCGAGAGCTACGAGCGCATCCACCGCTCGAACCTGGTCGGGATGGGAATCCTGCCCCTCGAGTTCCCGGCCGGAGAGAACGCCGAGAGCCTGGGCCTGAGCGGCCGGGAGGTCTTCGACCTGGAGGGGCTCTCCGAGATCGTGTCGAGCCGTCTCGCGAGCAGCAATACCCTGCGGGTCGTCGCGACGGGCGACGCGGGTCCCGTCGAGTTCGACGCGCGGGTGCGTCTCGATACGCCCACCGAGGTCGATTACTACCGCCACGGTGGGATTCTGCAGTACGTCCTGCGGCAGCTCCTCTAGAGCGTCTGAGCGAGCTCGATCAGGTAGCCGTCGGGGTCGCGCAGGTAGGCCGTCCGCTGGCCCCACGCCCGATCCGTCGGGTCGCACACGGCCTCCGCGCCCGCATCGCGAAAGGCGGCGAACGCCTCGTCCACGTCCGCGACCTTGAAGCCCAGCTCGAAGCCCACCGCCGACGGTCCCGGGGTCTCGAGCGCGAACCCGACGACCCCGCTCATCGCCACACGCTCGTAGAGGGCGATCCGGGTGCGCCCGGTGTCGAGCTGGGCGTAGGCGCCCGAGCGGTGGCCGAGCGCCAGCCCGAGGACCTCGGTGTAGAAGCGCAGGGACGCATCGAGATCGCGCACGACGAGCACGACGTAGTCGGCAGCGTCGAGGGCGGGGCGCGGGGATGCGGGAGGCGGGACCACGGGCCGCGCGCTAGGTCGGCTCGCCCGCGACCCGGCCCGGGCCCGGCGCCACACGGACCGGTTCGAGCGGGGCATCCGGCGTGCCCGGCGGGTGGACGAGTCCGCCCGACATCACCAGCTTGAAGGCGTCCTCGACGCTGATGTCGACGGGTCGGACGTCGCGCTCGGGAAGCATCAGGAAGAATCCCGACGTGGGGTTGGGCGTGGTGGGCACGAAGCAGTTCACCATCGGCTCGTCGAGGGCCGCGGACACCGCGCCGCGGGTGGTCCCCGTGGTGAACGCCACCACCCACATCTCGCGACGCGGGTATTCGATCAACACCACGCGCCGAAACGTGCTCTTGCTCTGGGAGAGGAAGATCGCCTCGGTGAGCTGTTTGACGCCGCCGTAGATGCTTCGCGCGACGGGCACGCGGGCCAGGATGCGCTCGCCGGCGCGCACGAGTTCGGCTCCGAAGAAGTGCCGCGCGATCACGCCCAAGAGCAGGATCACCAGCAAGGTGAAGATCGCGCCGACAAAGGGCAGCCGTGGCGGCGCCTCGAGCCCCGGGAACACGATGCCCAGCAAATGGGGAAGCAGGACGTTGTCGAGTTTTTGGACGATCCAGACGATCGCCCAGATCGTGACGCCGATCGGCGCAAAAATGAGTACGCCGGTAACGAAGTACCGGCGTAACACTTCTCGGACCGAGGCCAAGAAGCCTCTCCGAGAACTCATCTCCGGGTCGGGTGTCTCTCGATCGGTCACGCGACTCGGATCATCGGCCATGTCGGTGCTCCAGTCTCCGTCGGGATCGCGCGATGGGTTCCGTCATGTGGCAGGCGCCACTGTGGCGGGAATCGCGGCGTTCACCGTATCGGCACTCGGAGCACCCGAGCTGGAGGATCCGCTTTAGAAGAGCGGGCCTTCCTCATCCGGAGCGTAGGCGCTGATCTCGCACGCGAGGCAGATCACTTCCGCTTCCGGAGTCTCCCAGCTTTCGGCACCATCGAGAATCTGCAGATCCATGGGCGAATCCCCCTTTTCGGTGGAGACGTGAGCTTACTTACAGTGCGGTATCGGATCAACCCCGAGAGAACCGTTGCAAAATCCGCCCGGAACGTCTTGAGGTTGCGGATCGGATACGCAGCGGGAGGGCAGGCGGCGCGCGTGTCGGTCTGGCGTTGTGCCCCCGAGACTCCCCCGGGGCCCACTGCGGCGCGTGGGGCGTCTTGAGGTCGCCCGATCGAATCCTCGCCGATCGGGCCAAGGCACTCGCCTTGGCCCTGGGCTTCGATCGCGCCGGGGTGGCGCCCGCGACACCGCCGCGCCACGGCGAGGCGTTTCGCGACTGGCTCGACCGCGGCTACGCGGGCGAGATGGCCTATCTCGGCCGCCGGGCTGCGGAGCGTCTCGACCCGCGCCGCGTCGTGGAGGGGGCGGCGTCGATGCTCTGTGTCGCGTCGGTCTACGCCGCCCGCGAGCCAGAACCGGCCGCACCCGCACCTGGCGTCGCCCAGATCGCCCGCTACGCCCAAGGCGACGACTACCACGAGGCGATGCTCGGGCGACTGCGCGCCCTCGGAGACGCCCTCGAGGCGATGGCGGGTCGCGCCCTGCGCTGGCGCGCCTATGTCGATACGGGGCCCGTCCTCGAGCGGGACGCAGCCGAGGCCGCCGGGCTCGGCTGGATCGGAAAGAACACCTGTCTGATCGATCCCGAGCTCGGCTCCTATCTCTTCCTCGGTGTGCTGATCAGCGACCTCGCCCTCGCCCCGGACGGGGCCGGCGTCGACCACTGCGGCACCTGCACGGCGTGTCTCGATGCCTGTCCCACCGACGCGCTGCGCGCTCCGCGGGTGCTCGACGCGCGGCGTTGTCTCGCATACTCGACGATCGAGCTGCGCGGGACCATCCCCGAGACGCTGCGCGGGGCCCAGGGGAGCTGGACCTTCGGCTGCGACATCTGCCAGGAGGTGTGTCCCTGGAACCGCCGCCGCGCGCGAGGCCCCGAGCCGCTCGCCGGCCTGCGCGACGTCTTTGCGCCGCGCGACGCATGGCGCGCGCCGACCCTGCGTTGGCTGCTGGGTCTCGACGAGGACGCGTGGCGCGACGCCACGCGACAGTCTGCCCTGCGACGCTCCAAGTACCGCGGCCTGCTGCGCAACGCCCTGGTCGCGGCGGGCAACTCGGGGGAGCGCAGCCTGGCCGCGGCGGTGGAGCCCCACACGCGCTCGGAGGACCCGCTGATCGCAGAGCACGCGAGCTGGGCGCTCGAACGTCTCGGCCCGACCTAGTCCGGTCGTCGCGCCAGCAGTGCCGCGACCCACTCGCGTCGGGGGGTCTCGCGGAGTCCTTCCCGGTGGTCGAGGGGATCGAGGCCCGGGAAGAGCGTCGGGAGCTCGTCGCGCCCGAGGAGGAAGTCGGGGTTGCGGGGACCGCGGCCGAGCTCTCGCTGACGATCGCGAAAGGTCTCGTAGACGAGCAGACCACCCGGTTCGAGGAGCGTCTCCCAGTCCCGGCAGCGCTCGCGGTTGAGAAAGCGGGTGACCACGACGATGGCGAAGGTTGCGGGCGAGAAGGGGAGACCGCGGGGGTCCTCCGCATCGCCCGCGACGACTTCGACCCCCGTCTTGCCGGCGAGGGAGCCGAGGAACTCGCGGTTGCGATCGAACCCGATCACGCGGAGTCCCCACCCCGCAAGGAGCCGGGCGTGACGGCCGCGCCCACACGCCAGGTCGAGGCAGCGACCGCTCTCCCCCCGTTCCGCGATCCGCTCGCGGTGTCGCAGGACGAAGGGGGAGGGCGGGTCGAGGGCGTCAGCCACGCCGTTCGATCCGCTCGACCGCGCGGCCCGGGAAGTCGGTGATCAGGCCGTCCACCCCGAGGTCGAGGAGTCGGTCCATCTCGTCCACCTCGTTCACCGTCCACACGTGCACGGCGATCCCGTGGGTGTGCGCGTGGGCGACGAAGGGCGCGGTCACCAGGGCGCGCCCGGCGAAGACCGCCGGCACCTGGAGGACCGAGAGTCCCGCCGGCGGAGCCTCCCCCGACAACGCACTCCGCAAGAACGCCGCGACGTCCCCGGTGCAGGCGCCAATGGCCACGCCCGCGGCGCTGCGATCCGCTCGCGCGCGGAGCAGGGCCATCGTGGCGTCGTCGCCCGACGTGAGCAGCACCCGGTCCCCCGCCGCCGCAGCCTCGACGGCCGCCAGCGCAGCGTCGACGAGGCGCTCCTCCCGATCCTTGAGCTCGACGTTGAAACGCGCCTCCGGGAAGGTCGCCAGGGCTTCTTCGAGGGTGGGGATCCGCACGCCGCGACCGCGGTACGGCGGCGCGGCATCCCGCGCCTGGGGCGGACGCCAGTGGTACCCCGCGTCGAGGCGGCGCAGCGTCTCGAGGGCGTGATCCGAGACGGCACCGTCCCCGTCGGTGGTGCGCGCGAGCTCGACGTCGTGGAAGAGCACCGGCACGCCGTCCCGGGTGAGACGGGTGTCGGTCTCGAGGATGGCCGCACCCCGGGTGAGGGCGCGCTCGAACGACGTGAGGGTGTTCTCCGGGCACTCGCCCGCCGCGCCGCGATGGCCGAGCGCACACGGAGACGGAACACGGAAAAAGGGGTGCTGCATCAGGTCCGGTATTCTCCCGCCGTGGTTCTCACGCGAGCGTCCATTCTCGGGGAGCTCGAGTCCGGGCGCCTCGTGATCGATCCCCTCGATCTCGACCAGGTGGGGCCGGCCTCGATCGATCTCACGCTGGGGTCCGAGATGCGTGTCATCGCGCCCGGGGAGACCCCGATCCCGATTCGCGACGAGACCGACTTTCGCGACCACACCGCGACGCGATCCCTCGAGACGCCCTACGTGCTCGAGCCCGGGGGCACGATCCACGGCATCACCGTCGAGCGGATCACCCTTCCCGACAACCTCTGCGGCTTCCTCGAGGGCCGCAGCCGCTTCGCCCGGCTGGGGCTGATGATTCACGTGACCTCGGCCTTCGTCCAGCC
>JANQRO010000158.1 GCA_028284525.1 Myxococcota bacterium
TCTCGTGGCCCACGCGTTTCTCCGAAGGTTCGACGCGGACGAGGACGGCGAACTCGTGAACAAGACCAGCCCGGAGGACCGGACCCGGGCCCGGGGCCCGATCGCGCGACGGCTGCTCGGGCCCCCCAGCTCTGCCGCGGCGTTGCGACGGATCGTGTCCCAGTACGCCAAGCCCGCGCAGATCGCACTGGTCGCCCGCTCCCTCAGCGACCGGGAGCTCCTCGAGCTCCACCGACGGGGCGACTGCTTCGTCACGCTCTCCCGCGGCGAGGGGTGGGGGCTCGGCGCCTTCGACGCGGCGACCTTCGGGCGACCGGTCGTCGCGCCGGCCTTCGGCGGGCATCTCGAGTATCTGGACGAGACCGCGAGCCCGCTGGTGCACTGTCGGCCGGTGCCGGTCGAGGATCCGGGGGGCGGAGCGTCCTACACCCGGGACCAGCGCTGGGCCGAGCCCGACCTCGAGCACGCCTGTGCGCGTCTGCGCGAAATCGCCGCGGACCCGGCGGGCGCCCGCGAACGCGGCGAGGATCTCGCCACGCGCCTCCGCGCCCGGTTCGCCGGCGACGTGGTCGCGCGCCGACTCCTCGCGGACATCGAATCGCTCCGGGACCGGACACGCCCGTCGCAGGGGGCGGCGTGACGGTTCCGCGCACCTTTCACTTCGTGTTCGGCATGAAGCCCCAGACCGAACCCTTCCATCTCGCGTACTACCTGTGTCTCGCCTCGTGTCTGGAGGTGAACCGGCCCGACCGGTTGATCCTCTACTACCACTTCGAGCCCCACGGACGGTACTGGGAGCTGATCCGCGAGCGGATCGACACCGTCCAGGTCGAGCTCACCCCACTCGTGCAGGACTTTGCCTACCGGGACGCGGCCATCGGCGACCACTACCGCTACGCCCATCACGCCGACTTCGTGCGGATCGACCAGCTGATCGAGCGCGGCGGCGTCTACGCCGACATGGACACGCTCTTCGTCGCGCCGATTCCGGACTCCTTCTACACGCCCCCGGTGCTGATGGGGCGTGAGAAGGACGTCTTCAACGAACGCACGGGGCGCGAAGAGCCCTCGGTGTGCAACGCGCTGATCCTCGCCCACCGGGGAGCCCCGTTTCTGGTCGCGCTCCGACGTCGCATGGAGAGCGCCCTCGACGGGACCTGGAGCGCGCACTCGTGCTCGCTCATCCGCGAGCTCGCCGACGAGATGCCCGACGCGATCGAGCTCGTCGACCCCCGCCCCTTCTACCGCTTCATGTGGACGCCCGACGACCTGCGGCTTCTCTTCGAGGGGCGCGAACGCGATCTCGGCGGCGTCTACAGCATCCACTTGTGGAGCCACCTGTGGTGGGCGCGGCGGCGCCGGGACTTCACCCGCTTTCACGCCGGGCTCCTCACCGAGGGCCGGATCCGCCGGGTCGACACCACCTACAACGTCCTCGCGCGGCCCTTCCTCCCGCCCCCTGCGGGTCGCTGGTGGTCTTTCGCCACCCGCTGATCCCCGCCCCAAGGGGATTCCCGGTTGCAGTGAATCCCGAGCCGCCGCGGGCGGTCCCACCGGGAGAACCCACGCGGAGGATCGGAACCCCGGACGGAACACCCCGGACGGAACGCCGGTTGGGGGCGCGGCGCCCCCGGGTGTTGGATCCTCGGGTCCAACACGAGATCGCAGGGGGAAGGATCGCATCGGCACGCGGAACGGGCCGCCGCGTCGTGTTGGAGGTTGCCGTTGTCGAACTCGAGTGACGACACACAGGTCGCGTATCCGGAAGTCTTCACGCTCCATTGGGAAGGGCCGACGGGAGCGGTCGACGAGACGAGCGCCGCGTTCCCGCGCTGCAACGAGGAGACGCGCTCGCGCCGGGACGCCGAGCTCGCCGCCGAACGCGGCGAACGCGAGACCCGCGACCGCGGGCAGGCGCTCTGGGAGCAGATCCGCGCGGAGGCCGAGCGACGGGGCGACCCGGCGCTCTGGGAGCAACGTCTCGACGCCTTCAAGTGGGTGAAGCTCGAGGCGCGGGGCAACGCCAACGAGTACGCCCGCGACCGCGACCTGAATCACGCGACGGTGCGCACCTGGATCGCCGACGTCTCGAAGCTCGCCTACCAGGTGGGCTTTCGCCTCCACGAAGACCGGTTGCTTCTGGTGGGCGAAGCGCCGCCGGCCCTCGACCGGCTGCGCAAGCTGGTGAACCGCGACGCGGGGTCGGAGGACGCGTGGGACGAACTCCGCGCGGTGGAGAGCGAGTTCCG